>NZ_JBYSZA010000005.1:100946-282987 GCF_058786735.1 Pseudomonas sp. FW305-7 | reverse complement strand
TTCCCCATGTGAGAGTAGGTCATCGTCAAGATTAAATTCCGAAACCCCAATTGCGAAAGCAGTTGGGGTTTTGTTTTTCCCGCAAGAAATGTGTTTGCTTGATTTCTATGCAGTTGCGCGGTGCGTGGCTATTATTCGGACCTCATTGTGAGGCGAAATCTGCATGTTGACGTTGTTGAATCTACTGAAGGACGGGCGATTCCATTCTGGCCAGGACCTGGGCGCTGCCTTGGGAATTAGTCGAAGTGCCGTATGGAAGCAGCTTCAGCATCTTGAGGCTGAGCTTGGGCTATCTATCCACAAAGTTCGGGGGCGCGGCTATCAGTTGTCTGCGCCGTTGATGCTGCTCGATTCTTTAAAAATAGGTGGGATGAAGACGGGCTGGCCGATCACGACCTTCAATTCTATAGACTCCACGAACGCTGAGGCGCTACGCGCTATCGCTCAGGGGAGAACGGCGCCATTTTTGGTACTGGCCGAGCGACAGTTATCTGGGCGCGGACGAAGAGGGCGCAAGTGGGTTAGTCCGTTTGCCGAAAACCTTTATTACAGTCTTGTGCTGCGCATTGACGGTGGGATGCGCCAGCTAGAGGGCTTGAGTCTGGTTGTTGGGCTGGCCGTTATGCAAACTCTGCGAAAGTTGGGAGTACCTGATGCGGGTTTGAAGTGGCCGAACGATGTTCTTGTTGGCAATAAGAAAATTGCCGGAATTCTGTTGGAGCTTGTTGGGGATCCGGCAGACGTGTGTCATGTGGTATTGGGCATAGGCATTAACGTGAACATGCAGATTGCCGATGAGGTCGACCAGCAATGGACATCCATCCGGTTGGAGTCTGGGGAAACCTGTGATCGTAACGTTCTGGCAACTGAGTTGAGTGAGCAACTGCAAGCTTATATACGGCGTCAGCAGGCAGATGGTTTTTCGGTACTCCAAGCAGAGTGGGAAGAAAATCATTTGTGGCAGGATCGATCGGTGTCGTTGATTGCTGGCGTCAGCCAGGTAGATGGAGTCGTACTCGGAATTGATAATCAGGGTGCACTGCGATTGATGGTGAATGGCGTAGAAAAGGTTTTTAGTGGTGGGGAACTCAGCTTGAGGTTGCGTGATGATAGGTGATTACGATTGCGACAACAGCTTTATAGAGCTGCGAGTATTGAATATCGCCCCCTGCTACTTTGGTTTCAGAGCAGGGCTCCGAGGAGGCCTTGCGTGTGGGCCTGCGGGGCAGAATAGAGTGTTATCGAGCGAGTGTCGGTTGGATAGTATTTGTACCGCCGTGATAGTGATGAGCCGATTTAAATGCTTGGGCGGGAGCTTTGTGCATCGCTTGGTTGTGAAATGTCTTCGTATGAAATAACTGGTGTCAGAGCGGTTATGAAGATTACGGGCTTTTTGGCTCTGTCGTGCGATGTCAATGCTGGGTGGTAGCTGATGTCGTGCCAGAAGCTAGGATTGTGCCTAACCTGGTGTTCGAGCTTTCGCCGTGGCGTGTCCTTATCTAGAGGTATGTATGCGTTGGTTGTTCCTGTTGCTGGTTGTTCTCAATGTTTTTTACTACGTCTGGCATCAGCAGGAAGCACCTTTGCGAGCAAAGGACGTAACTCCTCTCAGTTTGTATAAGGGTTCGCAGCAAGATATACGTCTGCTCAGCGAGACGGCAGCTGCTTCTCGTGGGAGGTCGGAGTTGCAACGGTCTGAGGAGCAGTGTCTTTATGTGGGGGGATTTGTTCGTCAGGAGCTGGTTGTGGCGCTGAGTCGGCGCTTGTCTGAGATGGATATCAAAGCTCAACCTCTCCCTAGCGGCATTCCTGCATCCGGATTTTGGCTGCGTGTTGCTCCTGAAAGCCAGCGATTGCTGGGTGATCCTCAATTGCAAAACCTTTCCAACGAATTCAATGAGTTAAAACATAAAATAATGCTGTGCGAGGGGGTTGCACCTACTGAATAGTTTGCATAGAATGGCGCCCGCTCCACAGTGAAGACCCCAACAGGTTGTCAAAGTGAAGTGATGTCAATGCAGCTAACCTCAGGTTTTTAAATGAGAAAATGCTTGACAAGGGTTTGGCATAGTATAGAATGCCGGCCTGATTAGGAGGGGTTCCCGAGCGGCCAAAGGGATCAGACTGTAAATCTGACGTCTACGACTTCGAAGGTTCGAATCCTTCTCCCTCCACCAGATTTGAGCGTGAGCTGCAGGCTCCGCGGGTATAGTTTAGTGGTAGAACCTCAGCCTTCCAAGCTGATGATGCGGGTTCGATTCCCGCTACCCGCTCCAAGTTTGCAGGTTGTGCAAAGTGTTTTGCTCTTGTAGCTCAGTTGGTAGAGCACACCCTTGGTAAGGGTGAGGTCAGCGGTTCAAATCCGCTCAAGAGCTCCATATAACAAGGCAGATATGAAAATATCTGCCTTTGTTTTAATGGTTGATATTGTTTGTCTAATTCTTCTGTTTGAGGGTGATATCGATGGCTAAGGAAAAATTTGATCGTTCCCTGCCCCACGTCAACGTTGGGACCATTGGTCACGTTGACCACGGTAAAACCACTCTGACCGCTGCTCTGACTCGCGTCTGCTCCGAAGTTTTCGGTTCGGCCGTAGTTGAATTCGACAAGATCGACAGCGCTCCAGAAGAAAAAGCTCGCGGTATCACCATCAACACCGCTCACGTTGAGTACAACTCGACTATTCGTCACTACGCTCACGTTGACTGTCCAGGTCACGCTGACTACGTGAAGAACATGATCACCGGTGCTGCCCAGATGGACGGCGCGATCCTGGTTTGCTCGGCCGCTGATGGTCCGATGCCGCAAACCCGTGAGCACATCCTGCTGTCCCGTCAGGTAGGCGTTCCGTACATCGTGGTTTTCCTGAACAAGGCTGACCTGGTAGACGACGCTGAGCTGCTGGAACTGGTTGAGATGGAAGTTCGCGACCTGCTGTCCACCTATGACTTCCCAGGCGACGACACTCCGATCATTATCGGTTCGGCTCGTATGGCTCTGGAAGGTAAAGACGACAACGAAATGGGCACCACTGCCGTTCGTAAACTGGTTGAAACTCTGGATACCTACATCCCAGAACCAGTTCGTATGATCGACAAGCCATTCCTGATGCCAATCGAAGACGTATTCTCGATCTCGGGTCGCGGTACTGTTGTGACTGGTCGTATCGAGCGCGGTATCGTTCGCGTTCAGGATCCGCTGGAAATCGTTGGTCTGCGTGACACTACTGTTACCACTTGCACTGGCGTTGAAATGTTCCGCAAACTGCTCGACGAAGGTCGTGCTGGCGAGAACTGCGGCGTTCTGCTGCGTGGTACCAAGCGTGACGACGTTGAGCGTGGTCAGGTTCTGGTTAAGCCGGGTTCGGTTAAGCCGCACACCAAGTTCACTGCAGAAGTTTATGTTCTGAGCAAGGAAGAAGGCGGTCGTCACACTCCGTTCTTCAAAGGCTACCGTCCACAGTTCTACTTCCGTACTACTGACGTGACTGGTAACTGCGAGCTGCCAGAAGGTGTTGAAATGGTAATGCCAGGTGACAACATTCAGATGACTGTTACCCTGATCAAAACCATCGCGATGGAAGACGGTCTGCGTTTCGCTATCCGTGAAGGCGGTCGTACCGTCGGCGCTGGCGTCGTAGCCAAAATCATCGAATAAGCGGTTGTAATGTATTTTTCGGGCCGGCATAATGGTCGGCCTGATTTTGTTTTAGGTCAGTAGCTCAATTGGCAGAGCGACGGTCTCCAAAACCGTAGGTTGGGGGTTCGATTCCCTCCTGACCTGCCAGATTCACTCAGTGTGTCTGGCTTTCTTTTCACAGGATCTTCATAGATGACTCCTAAGGCTGAAGCACAAGGCTCTCGCTTCGATCTGCTCAAGTGGCTTGTAGTAGTCGCTTTGGTGGTTGTAGGCGTTGTTGGCAATCAGTATTACTCTGCTTCGCCGATCCTGTACCGTGTACTTGCTTTGCTTGTCATTGCTGCTGTAGCTGCCTTTGTAGGCCTGCAGACTGCGAAGGGCAAGTCTTTCTTTGTACTGGTTAAGGAAGCTCGCACCGAGATTCGTAAAGTCGTGTGGCCAACTCGCCAAGAAACCACGCAGACCACCCTGATTGTGGTGGCTGTTGTTCTGGTTATGGCGTTGCTGTTGTGGGGGCTTGATTCCCTCCTCGGTTGGCTTGTTTCCTTGATTGTCGGCTAAGGGTGTCCCGTGGCTAAGCGTTGGTATGTTGTGCATGCTTACTCGGGTTACGAGAAGCATGTGATGCGCTCGCTGGTCGAGCGCGTAAAGCTGGCTGGCATGGAAGATGGCTTCGGCGAGATTCTGGTTCCCACTGAAGAAGTGGTTGAAATGCGTAATGGCCAGAAGCGCAAGAGCGAACGCAAGTTCTTCCCAGGCTATGTGCTGGTGCAGATGGATATGAACGAGGGTACTTGGCACTTGGTCAAGGACACTCCTCGGGTGATGGGTTTTATCGGCGGTACTGCTGATAAGCCTGCCCCGATCACCGATAAAGAGGCGGAAGCAATTCTGCGTCGTGTTGCTGATGGTAGCGACAAGCCGAAGCCGAAGACTCTCTTCGAGCCAGGCGAAACGGTGCGAGTCAACGACGGTCCATTCGCTGATTTCAATGGCGTTGTTGAAGAAGTTAACTACGAAAAGAGCCGGATCCAAGTGGCAGTGCTTATTTTCGGTCGCTCTACTCCGGTAGAGCTGGAGTTCAGTCAGGTCGAAAAGGTCTAACTGGACAAGCATCCCAACCCCGCAGCCCTAGGCTGTGGGGTTTTGTCGTCACTGGGATAAACGCGCAAGTAACCGGGGAGCCTTTCGAGGCGTTCGAACCCGTAATTGGAGTGCCTCATGGCCAAGAAGATTACCGCTTACATCAAGCTGCAAGTGAAGGCCGCTCAGGCTAACCCAAGTCCACCTGTTGGTCCTGCTCTGGGTCAGCACGGCGTGAACATCATGGAATTCTGCAAGGCTTTCAACGCCCGTACTCAGGGTCTTGAAGCAGGTCTGCCGACTCCAGTGATCATCACTGTCTACAGCGACCGTAGCTTCACTTTCGAAACCAAATCCACCCCTGCTTCGGTTCTGCTGAAGAAGGCGGCCGGTCTGACCAGCGGTTCCGCCCGTCCGAACACCGTTAAGGTTGGCACTGTTACCCGTGCTCAGCTGGAAGAAATCGCGAAAACCAAAAACGCGGATCTGACTGCAGCTGATATGGATGCGGCCGTGCGTACTATCGCCGGTTCTGCTCGTAGCATGGGCCTTAACGTGGAGGGTGTGTAATGGCTAAGCTGACCAAGCGTCAAAAGGCTATCGCCGGCAAAATCGAAGCAGGCAAGGCCTACAACATTGTAGACGCCGCTGCTCTGCTGGCTGAGCTGTCGACTGTCAAGTTCAGCGAGTCGTTTGACGTTGCTGTAAACCTGGGTGTTGACCCGCGTAAGTCTGACCAGGTTGTTCGTAGCGCTACTGTGCTGCCACACGGCACTGGCAAGACCGTTCGCGTTGCTGTGTTCACCCAGGGTCCAGCTGCTGAGGCCGCTCTGGCTGCCGGCGCTGACCGTGTAGGTATGGACGACCTGGCTGCCGAAATGAAAGGCGGCGACCTGAACTATGACGTAGTGATTGCATCCCCGGATGCCATGCGCGTTGTAGGTCAGTTGGGTCAGATCCTCGGTCCACGTGGCCTGATGCCTAACCCGAAAGTCGGCACCGTAACTCCAGACGTAGCTACCGCGGTTAAAAACGCCAAGGCTGGTCAGGTTCGTTATCGCACCGACAAAAACGGCATCATTCACACCTCCGTTGGCAAGATCGGTTTCGATGCCGTCAAGCTGAAGGAAAACGTTGAAGCGCTGATCGCTGATCTGAAGCGTATCAAGCCTGCTTCTTCGAAAGGTATCTACGTCAAGCGCGTTACCCTGAGCACCACTATGGGCCCAGGTCTGGTTATCGATCAGAGCTCGCTGGACGCGTAAGACAAAGGTTGGCGCGATTGTTCGCGCCAATTGAAAAATTGGGGTCCCTGCCTGGCGGGGGCTATCCAAGACCGTAGGCGGCGCAAGCCTTAAACCATAAGCCTACGCAGATGGTGCTCCCGGTTCCTTACCGAATCAGACACCAAAACGACATTCGGTTCCGATCGAATGAAACGGTAACAAGCAGGAGTTAAACCCGTGGCAATTAATCTCGAAGACAAGAAGGCCATCGTCGCTGAAGTCAACGAGGCTGCCAAAGTCGCTCTGTCCGCTGTCGTGGTTGATGCACGTGGCGTAACAGTAGGCGCAATGACCGGACTCCGTAAAGAGGCTCGTGAAGCTGGCGTTTACGTACGTGTTGTACGTAACACCCTGCTCAAACGCGCTGTTGCTGACACTCAATACAGTGTCCTCAACGACGTGTTCACCGGCCCGACCCTGATTGCATTCTCGAACGAACATCCGGGCGCTGCTGCTCGTATCTTCAAAGAGTTTGCCAAGGGTCAGGACAAGTTCGAGATCAAGGCAGCTGCGTTCGAGGGCAAGTTCCTCGCAGCTAATCAGATCGACGTACTGGCAACTCTGCCGACCCGTGACGAAGCAATTTCTCAGCTGATGAGCGTGATTCAAGGCGCTACCAGCAAATTGGCTCGTACTCTGGCGGCAATTCGCGACCAGAAAGAAGCTGCCGCAGCCTAAGGCTCGTCAACTTCTCGCGTTTTTTGTTTATTTCGATGGTCGCGTAGGCCGTCCCCCAATTCAGGAATTGAGTCATGTCTCTGACTAACGAACAAATCATCGAAGCAATCGGCCAGAAATCCGTAGTGGAAATCGTTGAGCTGATCAAAGCGATGGAAGAAACCTTCGGTGTTACCGCTGCTGCTGCTTCGGCTGGTCCAGCTGCTGCTGCCGCTGTTGTTGAAGAGCAAACCGAGTTCAACGTTGTTCTGCTGGAAGCTGGCGAGAAGAAGGTTAACGTGATCAAGGCAGTTCGTGAACTGACTGGTCTGGGCCTGAAAGAAGCCAAAGAGAAAGTAGACGGCGCTCCTCAGGTTGTAGCTGAAGGCGTTTCGAAAGAAGCGGCTGAAGACGCCAAGAAGAAGCTGGAAGAAGCAGGCGCTAAAGTCGAGCTGAAATAAGTATCGACTTTGCTCCTCCAGCCCGAGCGTCAAGCGACAGGCTGATGGCTGGTGGCTCTTGCCACCGGCCTTTTTCCGTTATTGGCAGCCGACTGGGTCGGCGCTGATAAGGGCGCTGTAACCACCCGATGCGGTGGCGCAAACCATGGGGTTTGCACGATTTTCTGGCTGCTCCCGTCGGGAGGGGCCAAACAAGCAGGTGACCAAGCTGGGGAACGCTGATGGCTTACTCATATACTGAGAAAAAACGTATCCGCAAGGACTTTAGCAAGTTGCCGGACGTCATGGATGTGCCGTACCTCCTGGCCATCCAGCTGGATTCGTATCGTGAATTCTTGCAAGCGGGAGCGACTAAAGATCAGTTCCGCGACGTGGGCCTGCATGCGGCCTTCAAATCCGTTTTCCCGATCATCAGCTACTCCGGCAATGCTGCGCTGGAGTACGTCGGTTATCGCCTGGGCGAACCGGCATTTGATGTCAAAGAATGCGTATTGCGCGGTGTAACTTTCGCCGTACCTTTGCGGGTAAAAGTGCGCCTGATCATTTTCGACAAAGAATCGTCGAACAAAGCGATCAAGGACATCAAAGAGCAAGAAGTCTACATGGGTGAAATCCCCCTGATGACTGAGAACGGTACCTTCGTAATCAACGGTACCGAGCGTGTAATCGTTTCCCAGCTGCACCGTTCCCCGGGCGTGTTCTTCGACCACGACCGCGGCAAGACGCATAGCTCCGGCAAACTGCTGTACTCCGCGCGCATCATTCCTTACCGCGGTTCGTGGCTGGACTTCGAGTTCGACCCGAAAGACTGCGTATTCGTGCGTATCGACCGTCGTCGCAAGCTGCCGGCTTCGGTACTGCTGCGCGCGCTCGGCTACACCACTGAAGAAGTCTTGGACGCGTTCTACACCACCAACGTTTTCCACCTGAGCGGCGAAACCCTCAGCCTGGAACTGGTGCCTTCGCGCCTGCGTGGTGAAATCGCAGTTCTGGACATTCAGGACGAGAAGGGCAAGGTCATTGTTGAAGCGGGCCGCCGTATTACTGCGCGCCACATCAACCAGATCGAAAAAGCCGGTATCAAGACACTGGAAGTGCCTCTGGACTACGTCCTGGGTCGCACCACCGCCAAGGTCATCGTGCACCCGGCCACCGGCGAAATCCTGGCAGAGTGCAACACCGAGCTGAACACCGAAGTCCTGGCCAAGATTGCCAAATCTGGCGTTGTTCGCATCGAAACTCTGTACACCAACGACATCGACTGCGGTCCGTTCGTTTCCGACACGCTGAAGATCGACTCCACCAGCAACCAATTGGAAGCGCTGGTCGAGATCTATCGCATGATGCGTCCAGGCGAGCCGCCAACCAAAGACGCTGCCGAAACCCTGTTCAACAACCTGTTCTTCAGTCCTGAGCGCTATGACCTGTCTGCGGTCGGCCGGATGAAGTTCAACCGTCGTATCGGTCGTACCGAAATCGAAGGTTCGGGCGTGCTGTGCAAGGAAGACATCGTTGCGGTACTGAAGACTCTGGTCGACATCCGTAACGGTAAAGGCATCGTCGATGACATCGACCACCTGGGTAACCGTCGTGTTCGCTGCGTAGGCGAAATGGCCGAGAACCAGTTCCGCGTTGGCCTGGTACGTGTTGAGCGTGCGGTCAAAGAGCGTCTGTCGATGGCTGAAAGCGAAGGCCTGATGCCGCAAGACCTGATCAACGCCAAGCCAGTGGCTGCGGCGGTGAAAGAGTTCTTCGGTTCCAGCCAGCTCTCGCAGTTCATGGACCAGAACAATCCGCTGTCCGAGATCACCCACAAGCGTCGTGTCTCTGCACTCGGCCCTGGCGGTCTGACTCGTGAGCGCGCAGGCTTTGAAGTCCGTGACGTACACCCGACTCACTACGGTCGTGTATGCCCGATTGAAACGCCGGAAGGTCCGAACATCGGTCTGATCAACTCCCTGGCTGCTTACGCTCGCACCAACCAGTACGGCTTCCTGGAAAGCCCGTACCGCGTGGTGAAAGAGGGTGTGGTCACCGACGAGATCGTATTCCTGTCCGCTATTGAAGAAGCCGACCACGTGATCGCGCAGGCTTCGGCGACCATGAACGACCAGAAAGTCCTGATCGACGAACTGGTAGCCGTACGTCACCTGAACGAATTCACCGTCAAGGCGCCTGAAGAAGTCACCTTGATGGACGTTTCGCCGAAGCAGGTAGTTTCGGTTGCTGCGTCGCTGATTCCGTTCCTCGAGCACGACGACGCCAACCGTGCGTTGATGGGTTCGAACATGCAGCGTCAAGCTGTACCAACCCTGCGTGCTGACAAGCCGCTGGTAGGTACCGGCATGGAGCGTAACGTAGCTCGTGACTCCGGCGTTTGTGTCGTGGCTCGTCGTGGCGGCGTGATCGATTCCGTTGATGCCAGCCGTATCGTGGTTCGTGTTGCTGATGACGAAGTAGAAACCGGCGAAGCTGGTGTCGACATCTACAACCTGACCAAATACACCCGCTCGAACCAGAACACCTGCATCAACCAGCGTCCGCTGGTGAGCAAGGGTGATCGCGTTCAACGTAGCGACATCATGGCCGACGGCCCGTCCACCGACATGGGTGAACTGGCGCTGGGTCAGAACATGCGCATCGCGTTCATGGCATGGAACGGCTTCAACTTCGAAGACTCCATCTGCCTGTCCGAGCGTGTTGTTCAGGAAGACCGTTTCACCACGATCCACATCCAGGAACTGACCTGTGTGGCCCGTGACACCAAGCTTGGCCCAGAGGAAATCACTGCGGACATCCCTAACGTGGGTGAAGCTGCACTGAACAAGCTGGACGAAGCCGGTATCGTTTACGTAGGTGCTGAAGTTGGCGCAGGCGACATCCTGGTAGGTAAGGTCACTCCGAAAGGCGAGACCCAACTGACTCCGGAAGAAAAACTGCTGCGTGCAATCTTCGGTGAAAAAGCCAGCGACGTTAAAGACACCTCCCTGCGCGTGCCAACCGGCACCAAAGGTACTGTCATTGACGTACAGGTCTTCACCCGCGACGGCGTTGAGCGTGATGCTCGTGCACTGTCGATCGAGAAGTCCCAGCTGGACGAGATCCGCAAGGATCTGAACGAAGAGTTCCGTATCGTCGAAGGCGCAACTTTCGAACGTCTGCGTTCCGCTCTGGTAGGCCACAAGGCTGAAGGCGGCGCAGGTCTGAAGAAAGGTCAGGACATCACCGACGAAGTTCTCGACGGTCTTGAGCATGGTCAGTGGTTCAAGCTGCGCATGGCTGAAGATGCTCTGAACGAGCAGCTCGAGAAGGCTCAGGCCTACATCGTTGATCGTCGCCGTCTGCTGGACGACAAGTTCGAAGACAAGAAGCGCAAACTGCAGCAGGGCGATGACCTGGCTCCGGGCGTGCTGAAAATCGTCAAGGTTTACCTGGCAATCCGTCGTCGCATCCAGCCGGGCGACAAGATGGCCGGTCGTCACGGTAACAAAGGTGTGGTCTCCGTGATCATGCCGGTTGAAGACATGCCGCACGATGCCAATGGCACCCCGGTCGACGTCGTCCTCAACCCACTGGGCGTACCTTCGCGTATGAACGTTGGTCAGATCCTTGAAACCCACTTGGGCCTCGCGGCCAAAGGTCTGGGCGAGAAGATCAACCGGATGGTCGAAGAGCAGCGTAAAGTCGCTGAACTGCGCACCTTCCTGGACGAGATCTACAACCAGATCGGCGGTCGTAACGAAGATCTGGACAGCTTCTCCGATCAGGAAATCCTGGATCTGGCGAAGAACCTGCGTGGCGGTGTTCCAATGGCCACTCCAGTGTTCGACGGCGCCAAGGAAAGCGAAATCAAGGCCATGCTGAAACTGGCAGACCTGCCGGAAAGCGGCCAGATGCAGCTGACTGACGGCCGTACCGGCAACAAGTTCGAGCGTCCAGTTACCGTTGGCTACATGTACATGCTGAAGCTGAACCACTTGGTAGACGACAAGATGCACGCGCGTTCTACCGGTTCGTACAGCCTGGTTACCCAGCAGCCGCTGGGTGGTAAGGCGCAGTTCGGTGGTCAGCGTTTCGGGGAGATGGAGGTCTGGGCACTGGAAGCATACGGTGCTGCATACACTCTGCAAGAAATGCTCACAGTGAAGTCGGACGATGTGAACGGCCGTACCAAGATGTACAAAAACATCGTGGATGGCGATCACCGTATGGAGCCGGGCATGCCCGAGTCCTTCAACGTGTTGATCAAGGAAATTCGTTCCCTCGGCATCGATATCGATCTGGAAACCGAATAACACGTGACGCGAATCGAGAGCGGGGCAGGATTGCCCGCTCTCTGCTCCGCCAGGAGGAAAGGCCTTGAAAGACCTACTGAATTTGCTGAAAAACCAGGGTCAAGTCGAAGAGTTCGACGCCATCCGTATCGGATTGGCCTCGCCTGAGATGATCCGCTCATGGTCGTTCGGTGAAGTTAAAAAGCCGGAAACCATCAACTACCGTACGTTCAAACCTGAGCGTGACGGTCTGTTCTGCGCCAAGATCTTTGGCCCGGTAAAGGATTACGAGTGCCTGTGCGGTAAGTACAAGCGCTTGAAGCATCGTGGTGTGATCTGCGAGAAGTGCGGCGTTGAAGTTGCACTGGCCAAGGTTCGTCGTGAGCGCATGGCGCACATCGAACTGGCTTCGCCGGTTGCTCACATCTGGTTCCTGAAATCGCTGCCGTCCCGTATCGGCTTGCTGATGGACATGACCCTGCGTGATATCGAGCGCGTTCTCTACTTCGAGAGCTACGTCGTTATCGATCCAGGCATGACCACCCTTGAGAAAGGTCAGCTGCTGAATGACGAGCAGTACTTCGAAGCGCTGGAAGAGTTCGGTGATGACTTCGACGCCCGCATGGGTGCTGAAGCTGTCCGTGAACTGCTGCACGCTATCGACCTGGAACACGAGATTGGCCGCCTGCGTGAAGAAATTCCGCAAACCAACTCGGAAACCAAGATCAAGAAACTGTCCAAGCGTCTGAAGTTGATGGAAGCCTTCCAGGGTTCCGGCAACCTGCCAGAGTGGATGGTGCTGACCGTTCTGCCGGTTCTGCCGCCAGATCTGCGTCCACTGGTCCCGCTGGATGGCGGTCGTTTCGCGACTTCCGACCTCAACGATCTGTATCGTCGAGTGATCAACCGTAACAACCGTTTGAAGCGCCTGCTGGATCTGTCCGCTCCGGACATCATCGTGCGCAACGAAAAGCGTATGTTGCAGGAAGCTGTCGATGCACTGCTCGACAACGGTCGTCGTGGCCGCGCTATCACCGGTTCGAACAAGCGTCCTCTGAAATCCCTGGCTGACATGATCAAGGGTAAGCAAGGTCGTTTCCGTCAGAACTTGCTCGGTAAGCGTGTTGACTACTCCGGTCGTTCGGTAATTACCGTAGGTCCGACCCTGCGTCTGCACCAGTGCGGTCTGCCGAAGAAGATGGCTCTCGAGCTGTTCAAACCGTTCATTTTCGGCAAGCTGGAAATGCGTGGTCTCGCGACCACCATCAAAGCGGCCAAGAAAATGGTCGAGCGCGAACTGCCAGAGGTTTGGGACGTTCTCGCTGAAGTGATTCGCGAACACCCAGTTCTTCTCAACCGTGCACCGACCCTTCACCGTCTGGGTATCCAGGCGTTTGAACCGGTACTGATCGAAGGTAAGGCTATCCAGCTGCACCCTCTGGTCTGCGCCGCGTACAACGCCGACTTCGACGGCGACCAAATGGCCGTGCACGTACCGCTGACGCTGGAAGCCCAGCTCGAAGCGCGTGCGTTGATGATGTCGACCAACAACATTCTGTCGCCAGCCAACGGTGAGCCAATCATCGTTCCGTCGCAGGACGTTGTATTGGGTCTGTACTACATGACTCGTGAAGCGATCAACGCCAAAGGCGAAGGTCGTGTATTCGCGGATCTGCAGGAAGTTGACCGTGTGTTCCGTGCTGGCGAAGCCGCACTGCACGCCAAGGTTAAAGTACGTATCAACGAAACCGTCAACGACCGTGACGGCAACAGCGTGAGCGGTACCCGTATCGTCGACACCACCGTCGGCCGTGCGCTGCTGTTCCAGGTTGTGCCAAAAGGTCTGTCGTACGACGTCGTCAACCTGCCGATGAAGAAAAAGGCGATCTCCAAGCTGATCAACCAGTGCTACCGCGTGGTTGGTCTGAAAGAGACCGTGATCTTCGCTGACCAGTTGATGTACACCGGTTTCGCTTACTCGACCATCTCCGGCGTTTCCATCGGTGTTAACGACTTCGTTATCCCGGACGAAAAAGCCCGCATCATCGGTGCAGCCACCGACGAAGTGAAAGAGATCGAGAGCCAGTACGCCTCCGGCCTGGTAACCCAGGGCGAGAAGTACAACAAAGTGATCGACCTTTGGTCGAAAGCGAACGACGAAGTCTCCAAGGCGATGATGGCCAACCTCTCGAAAGAGAAGGTTATCGACCGTCACGGCGTTGAAGTCGACCAAGAGTCGTTTAACTCGATGTACATGATGGCTGACTCGGGTGCGCGGGGTTCCGCAGCACAGATTCGTCAGCTGGCCGGTATGCGTGGTCTGATGGCCAAGCCGGACGGTTCCATCATTGAAACGCCGATTACTGCGAACTTCCGTGAAGGTTTGAGCGTACTTCAGTACTTCATCTCCACTCACGGTGCTCGTAAAGGTCTGGCGGATACCGCGTTGAAAACTGCGAACTCCGGTTACCTGACTCGTCGTCTGGTAGACGTGGCGCAGGATCTGGTTGTGACCGAGATCGATTGCGGCACCGAACACGGTCTGCTGATGACTCCGCACATTGAAGGCGGTGACGTTGTAGAGCCGTTGGGTGAGCGCGTATTGGGTCGTGTCATTGCCCGTGACGTATTCAAGCCAGGTACCGAGGACGTTATCGTTCCTGCCGGCACTCTGGTAGACGAGAAGTGGGTCGAGTTCATCGAGCTGAACAGCATCGATGAAGTGATCGTGCGTTCACCGATCAGCTGCGAAACCCGCTATGGCATTTGCGCCAAGTGCTACGGCCGTGATCTGGCTCGTGGTCACCAGGTGAACATCGGTGAAGCGGTCGGCGTTATTGCTGCCCAGTCCATCGGTGAGCCGGGTACCCAGCTGACGATGCGTACGTTCCACATCGGTGGTGCGGCAAGCCGTACTTCCGCAGCCGACAGCGTTCAGGTGAAGAATGGCGGTACTGTCCGTCTGCACAACCTGAAGCACGTTGAGCGAGTGGATGGTCACCTGGTTGCTGTGTCCCGTTCCGGTGAGCTGGCAATCGCTGATGACTTCGGTCGTGAGCGCGAGCGTTACAAGCTGCCGTACGGTGCTGTGATTTCGGTTAAAGAAGGTGACAAGGTCGACGCTGGCGCAATCGTGGCCAAGTGGGATCCGCACACTCACCCAATCGTTACCGAAATGAAAGGTACCGTGACCTACGTGGGCATGGAAGAAGGCATCACGATCAAGCGTCAGACTGACGAATTGACCGGTATGACCAACATTGAAGTACTCGACGCGAAAGATCGTCCAGCTGCGGGCAAAGAAATTCGTCCGGCAGTGAAGATGGTCGACGACAACGGCAAGGATCTGTTGCTGCCAGGCACTGACGTTATCGCTCAGTACTTCCTGCCAGCCAACGCCTTGGTCGGTGTAGCTGACGGCGCGAAGATTGCGATCGGTGATGTTATCGCTCGTATCCCGCAAGAAACTTCGAAAACCCGTGACATCACCGGTGGTCTGCCGCGTGTTGCCGACTTGTTCGAAGCTCGTCGTCCGAAAGAAGCGTCGATTCTGGCTGAAGTCAGCGGCACCATCGCGTTCGGTAAAGAGACCAAAGGCAAGCGCCGTCTGGTCATTACCCCGAACGACGGTAGCGATCCGTACGAAGAGCTGATTCCGAAGTGGCGTCACCTGAACGTGTTCGAAGGCGAACAGGTAAACCGCGGCGAAGTTATCTCTGACGGTCCTAGCGATCCGCACGACATCCTGCGTCTGCTGGGTGTGAGCGCGCTGGCCAAGTACATCGTGAACGAGATCCAGGACGTTTACCGTCTGCAAGGCGTGAAGATCAACGACAAGCACATCGAGACCATTCTGCGTCAGATGCTGCGTAAGGTTGAGATCTCCGAGTCCGGCGATTCCAGCTTCATCAAGGGCGACCAGATGGAACTGACTCACGTACTGGTAGAGAACGAGCGTCTGGGCGCGGAAGACAAGTTTGTCTCCAAGTTCACTCGCGTTCTGCTGGGTATCACCAAGGCGTCGTTGTCCACCGAATCGTTCATCTCGGCGGCTTCCTTCCAGGAAACCACCCGTGTACTGACCGAAGCGGCAGTCACCGGCAAGCGCGATTACTTGCGCGGCCTGAAAGAAAACGTGGTCGTGGGTCGTCTGATCCCGGCTGGTACCGGTCTGGCATATCACAGCGAGCGCAAGCGTCGTCGTGATGCTGACAAGCCGTTGCGCGTAAGCGCCAGTGAAGTGGAAGCGGCACTGACCGAAGCGCTGAACTCGAGCGGTAACTGAGTTCTGCGATACATGAGCTGAGGCCCTGATCGCTCCGTTCGTCGAATCGAGACAAATTGTCAAGGTTCGACGAGCGGGGAGGTCGGGGCCTCGCCTTGACTGGGGACAAGATCCTCTTTAGACTCTTGATCCCCTAAATTTGGCGGGAATTCGTTCCTGCCATTTTGCTTTTCTTGCAAGACAATAGCGTCGCAAGACAACAGTGGAGCTAGTAGATGGCAACTATCAACCAGCTGGTACGTCAGCCGCGTAAGCGTATCGTCGAAAAATCCGACGTACCTGCGCTGCAGAACTGCCCGCAACGTCGTGGCGTGTGCACTCGTGTGTACACCACTACGCCGAAAAAACCTAACTCGGCACTGCGTAAAGTATGCCGTGTGCGCCTGACCAACGGTTTCGAGGTTTCCTCGTACATCGGTGGTGAAGGTCACAACCTGCAAGAGCACAGCGTGGTACTGATCCGCGGCGGTCGTGTAAAAGACTTGCCAGGTGTTCGTTACCACACCGTTCGCGGCTCCTTGGATACTTCCGGCGTTAAAGGTCGTAATCAGGGTCGTTCGAAGTACGGTACCAAGCGTCCGAAGTAATCGGCCGTTTTGCAGATTTTCATTTTATTGAGTCGATAAGAGTAAGGTCGGGCACGCATCCATCGGATCTGTCCCGAGCTAACCTGAAGACCGCTTGAGGGCTTATCATGCCAAGACGTCGCGTAGCAGCAAAGCGTGAGATTCTGGACGATCCGAAATACGGAAGCCAGATCCTCGCCAAATTCATGAACCACGTTATGGAGAGCGGCAAGAAAGCCGTTGCCGAGCGTATCGTTTATGGTGCCCTGGAAACCGTTGCGACCCGTAAGGCTGGCACCGATCCCCTGGAACTCTTCGAAAAAGCACTCGACGCCATCGCTCCGCTGGTCGAAGTGAAGTCGCGCCGCGTTGGTGGTGCTACTTACCAGGTTCCGGTCGAGGTTCGTCCTTCCCGTCGTAACGCTCTGGCAATGCGCTGGTTGGTAGACTTCGCCCGTAAGCGTGGCGAGAAGTCTATGGCTCTGCGTTTGGCTGGCGAACTGCTGGATGCTGCTGAAGGTAAAGGTGCTGCTGTTAAGAAGCGTGAAGACGTGCACCGTATGGCTGAAGCCAACAAAGCTTTCTCGCACTACCGCTTCTAATTTTAGCTTCACTAATTTTGCGAGGGCTTTATGGCTCGTACTACTCCGATTAGCCGCTACCGTAACATCGGTATCGTCGCTCACGTGGATGCTGGTAAAACCACCACCACCGAGCGCGTCCTTTTTTACACCGGCAAAAGTCACAAAATGGGCGAGGTGCATGATGGCGCCGCGACCACAGACTGGATGGTGCAGGAGCAGGAGCGTGGTATTACCATTACTTCTGCTGCTATCACCGCCTTCTGGAAAGGTTCCGAGAAGCAGTACTCGCACGAGCACCGTTTCAACGTAATCGATACCCCGGGCCACGTAGACTTCACCATTGAAGTTGAGCGTTCCCTGCGTGTACTCGACGGCGCTGTCGTTGTGTTCTGCGGTACTTCGGGTGTTGAGCCTCAGTCGGAAACCGTATGGCGTCAAGCCAACAAGTACGGCGTTCCACGTCTTGTTTATGTAAACAAGATGGACCGTGCTGGCGCCAACTTCCTGCGCGTGATCGGTCAGATCAAGCAGCGTCTGGGTCACACTCCGGTGCCGATTCAGTTGGCCATCGGTTCCGAAGACAACTTCCAGGGTCAGATCGATCTGATCAATATGCAAGCTGTCTACTGGAACGACTCTGACAAAGGTATGGTCCCTGTTCGCAAGGATATTCCTGCTGAGCTCCAAGAGCTGGCTGAAGAGTGGCGCAACAACATGGTTGAAGCTGCTGCTGAAGCCAACGAAGAGCTGATGAACAAGTACCTGGAAGGCGAAGAGCTGTCGATCGAAGAGATCAAAGCTGCTCTGCGTCAGCGTACTATCGCCGGTGAAATCGTTCTGGCCGTTTGCGGTTCTTCCTTCAAGAACAAGGGTGTTCCCCTGGTTCTCGACGCCGTTATCGACTACCTGCCTGCACCAACTGACATTCCAGCTATCAAGGGTACTAACCCTGATAACGAGGAAGAAGAGATGGAGCGTCATGCAGACGACAACGAGCCTTTCGCGGCTCTGGCGTTCAAGATCGCTACCGACCCATTCGTGGGTACTTTGACCTTCGTCCGCGTTTACTCGGGCGTGTTGAACTCCGGCGACGGCGTGATCAACTCGGTTAAAGGCAAGAAAGAGCGCGTGGGTCGTATGGTGCAAATGCACGCAAACGCCCGTGAAGAGATCAAGGAAGTACGCGCTGGTGACATCGCGGCCCTGATCGGCATGAAGGACGTCACCACTGGTGAAACCCTCTGCAACGCTGACAAGCCAATCATCCTGGTTCGTATGGACTTCCCGGAGCCGGTTATTTCGGTTGCCGTAGAGCCTAAGACCAAGGATGACCAGGAAAAAATGGGTATCGCTCTGGGCAAGCTTGCTCAGGAAGACCCGTCTTTCCGCGTTAAAACTGATGAAGAGACTGGTCAGACGATCATCTCCGGCATGGGCGAGCTGCACCTGGACATCCTGGTTGACCGGATGCGCCGTGAGTTCAACGTCGAAGCCAACATCGGCAAGCCTCAGGTTTCGTATCGTGAGCGCATCACGAAGAACTGTGAAATCGAAGGCAAGTTCGTTCGTCAATCCGGTGGTCGCGGCCAGTTTGGTCACTGCTGGATCCGTTTTGCTCCTGCTGACGAAGGTCAGGAAGGTCTGCAATTCGTGAACGAAGTTGTAGGTGGTGTGGTTCCTAAGGAATACATCCCGGCTATCCAGAAGGGTATCGAAGAGCAGATGAAGAACGGCGTTGTTGCCGGCTATCCGCTGATCGGCCTGAAGGCTACCGTGTTCGATGGTTCTTACCACGACGTCGACTCCAACGAGATGGCGTTTAAGGTGGCTGCTTCCATGGCGACCAAGCAACTGGCCCAGAAGGGTGGTGGTGAGTTGCTCGAGCCGATCATGGCAGTAGAGGTTGTTACGCCTGAAGACTATATGGGTGATGTAATGGGCGACCTTAACCGTCGTCGCGGCATGATCCAGGGTATGGAAGACACAGTGTCCGGCAAGGTTATCCGTGCCGAAGTTCCACTGGGTGAAATGTTCGGTTATGCGACCGACGTTCGTTCCATGTCTCAGGGTCGCGCAAGCTACTCTATGGAATTCAAAAAATACGATACGGCTCCGTCGCACATCGTCGAATCCGTAACCAAAAAACAAGGCTGATTCAGCCCCTTTAGGCTAGGAGTTAATTGTCGTGGCTAAAGAAAAATTTGATCGTTCCCTACCGCACGTCAACGTTGGCACTATCGGTCACGTTGACCACGGTAAAACCACTCTGACCGCTGCTCTGACTCGCGTCTGCTCCGAAGTTTTCGGTTCGGCCGTAGTAGAATTCGACAAGATCGACAGCGCTCCAGAAGAAAAAGCTCGCGGTATCACCATCAACACCGCTCACGTTGAGTACAACTCGACTATTCGTCACTACGCTCACGTTGACTGCCCAGGTCACGCTGACTACGTGAAGAACATGATCACCGGTGCTGCCCAGATGGACGGCGCGATCCTGGTTTGCTCGGCCGCTGATGGTCCGATGCCGCAAACCCGTGAGCACATCCTGCTGTCCCGTCAGGTAGGCGTTCCGTACATCGTGGTTTTCCTGAACAAGGCTGACCTGGTAGACGACGCTGAGCTGCTGGAACTGGTTGAGATGGAAGTTCGCGACCTGCTGTCCACCTATGACTTCCCAGGCGACGACACTCCGATCATCATCGGTTCGGCTCGTATGGCTCTGGAAGGCAAAGACGACAACGAAATGGGCACCACTGCCGTTCGTAAACTGGTTGAAACTCTGGATACCTATATCCCAGAACCAGTTCGTATGATCGACAAGCCATTCCTGATGCCAATCGAAGACGTATTCTCGATCTCGGGTCGCGGTACTGTTGTGACTGGTCGTATCGAGCGCGGTATCGTTCGCGTTCAGGATCCGCTGGAAATCGTTGGTCTGCGTGACACTACTGTTACCACTTGCACCGGCGTTGAAATGTTCCGCAAACTGCTCGACGAAGGTCGTGCTGGCGAGAACTGCGGCGTTCTGCTGCGTGGTACCAAGCGTGACGACGTTGAGCGTGGTCAGGTTCTGGTTAAGCCGGGTTCGGTTAAGCCGCACACCAAGTTCACTGCAGAAGTTTATGTTCTGAGCAAGGAAGAAGGCGGTCGTCACACTCCGTTCTTCAAAGGCTACCGTCCACAGTTCTACTTCCGTACTACTGACGTGACTGGTAACTGCGAGCTGCCAGAAGGCGTTGAAATGGTAATGCCAGGTGACAACATTCAGATGACTGTTACCCTGATCAAAACCATCGCGATGGAAGACGGTCTGCGTTTCGCTATCCGTGAAGGCGGTCGTACCGTCGGCGCTGGCGTCGTAGCCAAAATCATCGAGTAATCTCTTTTATAGAGTTAGCTTGATGGATTGAAAAAGCCCCCGCTCAGCGGGGGCTTTTTTATTGGGTTGACACCTATCTGGGGCGTCTATAGAATTGCGCCTCCTTTTAACGGGCGTATTGCGCCCGGTGGGAATAGCAGCCGGAGTCTGAAATCCAATGCAAAATCAGCAAATCCGTATCAGGTTGAAGGCTTTTGACCATCGCCTGATCGACCAATCAACCCAGGAAATCGTGGAAACCGCGAAACGTACTGGTGCTCAAGTGCGTGGTCCAATTCCACTGCCTACCCGTAAAGAGCGGTTCACCGTTCTGGTTTCCCCGCACGTCAACAAAGACGCGCGTGACCAGTACGAAATCCGCACTCATAAGCGCGTTCTGGACATCGTCCAGCCAACGGATAAAACCGTTGATGCTCTTATGAAGCTTGATCTTGCGGCCGGTGTGGAAGTGCAGATCAGCCTCGGCTAAGACTCGGTCTTAGTCGTGTAACGCTCTGAAATGGGCGGCCATAGCGGGTGAAAGCCCCGTACACTCATGAGGTTTACAACATGACTATTGGTGTAGTCGGTCGTAAATGCGGTATGACCCGTATTTTCACCGAAGAAGGTGTCTCCATTCCGGTCACGGTCATTGAGATCGAGCCGAATCGCGTCACCCAGTTCAAAACTGAAGAGACCGATGGCTATCGTGCAGTGCAAGTCACTGTCGGCGAGCGTCGTGCTTCGCGTGTAACAGCAGCTCAAGCTGGCCACTTCGCTAAAGCGAACGTTGCCGCTGGTCGCACCACCATGGAATTCCGTCTTGAAGAAGGCGAGTACCAGGCTGGCGATCTGATCAACGCTGAAATCTTCGCCGCTGGTCAACTGGTTGATGTAACCGGTCAGTCCAAGGGTAAAGGCTTCCAGGGTACGATCAAGCGTTGGAATTTCCGCGGGCAAGATAACACCCACGGTAACTCCGTATCCCACCGCGTCCCAGGCTCTATCGGCCAGTGCCAGACTCCTGGTCGTGTATTCAAGGGCAAAAAAATGTCCGGTCATATGGGCGCTGAGCGCGTGACCGTGCAGTCCCTGGAAGTAGTGCGCGTGGACGCTGAACGCAATCTGTTGTTGGTCAAGGGTGCTGTTCCTGGCGCTACTGGCGGCAACCTGGTTGTACGTCCAGCAGCCAAGGCTCGCGGTTAAGGGGAAGCTGACATGCAATTAAATGTAAATGACGCTCAAGCGATCGAAGTTTCCGAACTGACATTTGGCGGCGAGTTCAACGAGACGCTGGTTCACCAAGCAGTCGTGGCCTACATGGCCGGCGGCCGTCAAGGTACCAAGCAGCAAAAGACCCGTTCCGACGTTCGTGGTGGCGGTAAGCGCCCATGGCGTCAGAAAGGTACTGGCCGTGCTCGTGCCGGTACTATCCGTAGCCCAATCTGGCGTGGCGGCGGTACCACTTTTGCAGCTCGTCCACAGGATCACTCTCAGAAGCTGAACAAGAAGATGTATCGCGCAGCAATGCGTTCCATCCTTGCTGAGCTGGTGCGTACTGATCGTCTGGTTGTGGTTCAGGATTTCGCTGTTGAAACTCCGAAAACCAAAGATCTGCTGGGCAAGCTGACCAACATGAGCCTGACCGACGTTCTGATCGTGTCGGACGCTGTTGATCAGAACCTGTACCTGGCTGCTCGTAACCTGCCGCACGTAGATGTACGTGACGTTCAAGGTTCCGATCCAGTTAGTCTGATCGCATACGACAAGGTGTTGATCACCGTGTCGGCCGTGAAGAAATTCGAGGAGCTGCTGGGATGAACCAGGAACGCGTATTTAAAGTTCTGCTTGGCCCGCACGTTTCCGAGAAGGCTACGGTTCTGGCAGACAAGAAAGGCCAGTTCGTTTTCAAGGTTGCAACTGACGCAACCAAGCTGGAAATCAAGAAGGCCGTCGAAAGCCTGTTCAGCGTGAAAGTAGAGCGCGTCACTACCCTGAATGTTCTGGGTAAGAGCAAGCGCACTGCTCGCGGTCTGGGCAAGCGTAATGACTGGAAGAAGGCAGTTATCTCCCTTCAACCAGGCCAAGATCTCGATTTCAGCAGCAGTGCTGAGTAAGGAAGGGGTGCATCATGGCAATCGTTAAATGCAAACCGACTTCCCCTGGCCGCCGTTTTGTGGTCAAGGTGGTCAACCAGGAGCTGCATAAAGGCGCTCCTCACGCACCGCTGCTCGAGAAAAAATCGAAGACTGGTGGTCGTAACAACAATGGCCGTATTACCACTCGTCACATCGGTGGTGGTCATAAGCAGCATTATCGTATGGTCGATTTCCGTCGCAACGACAAAGATGGCATCGTCGCCACTGTCGAGCGTATTGAATACGATCCAAACCGTACTGCTCACATCGCACTGCTCTGCTACGCAGACGGCGAGCGTCGCTACATCATTGCCCCTAAAGGCGTGAGTGCTGGCGACCAGCTGATCGCAGGCGCTCTGGCTCCAATCAAGCCAGGCAACGCTTTGCAACTGCGCAACATTCCAGTCGGTTCTACCGTACACGGCATCGAACTGAAGCCAGGTAAAGGCGCTCAGATCGCTCGTTCCGCTGGTGCTTCGGCTCAGCTGATCGCTCGTGAAGGCGTTTACGTTACCCTGCGTCTGCGTTCCGGTGAAATGCGTAAAGTCCTGGCTGAATGCCGTGCGACCCTGGGCGAAGTCTCGAACTCCGAGCACAGCCTGCGTTCGCTAGGTAAAGCTGGTGCCAAACGCTGGCGTGGCGTTCGCCCAACCGTTCGTGGTGTTGCCATGAACCCGGTTGACCACCCACATGGTGGTGGTGAAGGTCGTACCTCTGGTGGTCGTCATCCGGTATCGCCATGGGGCTTCCCGACTAAGGGCGCGAAGACTCGTGGTAATAAGCGTACCGACAAAATGATCGTCCGTCGTCGCAAGTAAATAGAGGGATACGACAGTGCCACGTTCTCTGAAAAAAGGTCCTTTTATTGATCTTCACCTACTGAAGAAGATCGAAGTGGCGGCGGAAAAGAACGATCGCAAACCAATTAAGACTTGGTCGCGTCGTTCGATGATCCTGCCACAGATGGTCGGTCTGACCATCGCCGTACATAACGGTCGTCAGCACGTCCCAGTTCTCGTGAACGAAGACATGGTCGGCCATAAACTGGGCGAGTTCGCCGGTACCCGCACTTATCGTGGGCACGTGGCAGACAAGAAAGCCAAGCGTTAAGGGGTTAGGAAATGGAAGTAGCCGCTAAGTTGTCGGGCGCTCGAATCTCCGCCCAGAAAGCCCGCTTGGTCGCCGACCAGATCCGCGGGAAGAAGGTGGGCGAAGCGCTCAACTTGTTGGCTTTCAGCAGTAAGAAAGCCGCCGAGATCATGAAGAAAGTGCTGGAGTCGGCCGTAGCCAACGCCGAGCATAACGAAGGCGCAGACGTTGATGACCTGAAGGTCAGCACTGTTTTCGTCAACGAAGGGCGTTCGCTGAAGCGCATCATGCCACGTGCCAAAGGCCGTGCTGATCGCATCGTCAAGCGGTCTTGCCATATCACTGTCAAGGTTGCTGACAAGTAACGGAGTCGAAGAGATGGGTCAGAAAGTACATCCCATTGGCATTCGCCTGGGAATCGTCAAGGAGCACACCTCCGTCTGGTACGCAGACGGTCGGACTTATGCGGACTACTTGTTCGCAGATCTGAAAGTGCGTGAGTATCTCCAAGACAAACTAAAAAGCGCGTCCGTAAGCCGTATCGATATCCATCGTCCGGCCCAAACTGCACGTATCACCATCCACACCGCTCGTCCAGGTATCGTTATCGGGAAGAAAGGTGAGGATGTTGAGAAACTGCGTCAGGACCTGACCAAGCAAATGGGTGTGCCTGTGCACATCAATATCGAAGAGATCCGCAAGCCGGAGCTCGACGGTATGCTGGTTGCGCAGAGCGTAGCTCAGCAGCTGGAGCGTCGTGTAATGTTCCGTCGCGCTATGAAGCGCGCAGTTCAGAACGCCATGCGCATTGGTGCCAAAGGCATCAAAATCCAAGTGAGCGGTCGTCTCGGCGGTGCTGAAATCGCACGTACTGAATGGTATCGCGAAGGTCGTGTGCCATTGCACACCCTGCGTGCCGACATCGACTATGCCAACTACGAAGCTCACACCACTTACGGTGTGATCGGTGTAAAGGTTTGGATCTTCAAAGGCGAAGTAATTGGTGGTCGCCAAGAAGAGCTGAAACCACAAGCACCAGCGCCTCGTAAAAAAGCTGCTAAGTAAGGGGTACGCCAAATGTTGCAACCTAAGCGTACGAAGTTCCGCAAGCAGATGACAGGCCACAACCGTGGTCTGGCTCAGCGCGGTAGCAAAGTCAGCTTCGGCGAGTTCGCGTTGAAGTCTGTAGCTCGTGGTCGTCTCACCGCTCGTCAGATCGAGTCAGCGCGTCGTGCTCTGACCCGTCACGTTAAACGTGGCGGCAAGATCTGGATCCGTGTATTCCCGGACAAGCCGATTTCCAAAAAGCCCCTCGAAGTTCGGATGGGTAAAGGTAAGGGTAGTGTCGAATACTGGGTAGCCCAGATTCAGCCAGGCAAAGTCCTGTATGAAATCGAGGGTGTTTCTGAAGAGCTGGCGCGTGAGGCTTTTGCCCTGGCTGCTGCAAAGCTGCCGCTCGCCACCGCCTTTGTTAAACGGACGGTGATGTGATGAAAGCGAATGAACTTCGTGAAAAATCCGCACAGCAGCTGAACGAGCAACTGCTCGGCTTGCTGCGCGACCAGTTCAATCTGCGTATGCAGAAAGCAACTGGCCAGTTGGGGCAGTCTCATCTGCTCTCGCAAGTTAAGCGTGACATCGCTCGCGTGAAGACTGTGCTCAACCAGCAGGCAGGTAAGTGATCATGGCTGAAGCCGAAAAAACTGTCCGTACGCTGACTGGCCGTGTTGTCAGCGACAAGATGGACAAAACCATCACCGTTCTGATCGAGCGTCGCGTAAAGCACCCGATCTACGGTAAATACGTTAAGCGTTCGACTAAGCTGCACGCGCACGACGAAACCAATCAGTGCCACATCGGCGACAAAGTCACTATTCGTGAAACTCGTCCGATGGCCAAGACCAAGTCTTGGGCGCTGGTTGATGTTCTCGAACGCGCTGTGGAAGTCTAAGGGCTAGGGGTCGGAGAAATTATATGATTCAGACTCAATCCATGCTCGATGTGGCCGATAACAGCGGCGCTCGCCGCGTTATGTGCATCAAGGTGCTGGGTGGCTCCCATCGTCGTTACGCTGGTATCGGTGACATCATCAAAGTTACCGTGAAGGAAGCAATTCCTCGCGGTAAAGTGAAAAAAGGCCAAGTGATGACTGCTGTTGTAGTCCGCACTCGTCACGGCGTACGTCGTGCTGATGGCTCCATTATCCGCTTTGATGGCAACGCTGCTGTTCTTCTGAACAACAAGCAAGAGCCGATCGGCACCCGTATCTTTGGGCCAGTGACCCGTGAGCTTCGTACTGAGAAGTTCATGAAGATCGTCTCGCTCGCCCCAGAAGTGCTGTAAGGAGATCCGACATGCAAAAGATTCGTCGTGACGACGAGATCATCGTGATCGCCGGCAAAGACAAAGGTAAGCGCGGTAAGGTGCTTAAGGTTCTTGCTAATAACCGTCTGGTTATTAGCGGTCTGAACCTGGTTAAGCGTCATACCAAGCCTAACCCGATGTCGGGCGTACAAGGCGGTATCGTCGAAAAAGAAGCTCCACTGGACGCTTCTAACGTCGCCATTTTCAACGGCGAAACCAACAAGGCTGACCGCGTTGGTTTTAAAGTAGAAGACGGCAAGAAAATTCGTGTCTTCAAGTCGACCCAAAAAGCGGTTGATGCTTGAACACTGCTAGGTAGAAGACCATGGCACGACTAAAAGAGATTTACTGGAAGGAAATCGCACCGAAGCTTAAGGAAGAACTTAAGCTTTCGAACGTGATGGAAGTTCCACGCGTTACAAAAATCACCTTGAACATGGGTTTGGGCGAAGCTGTTGGTGACAAAAAAGTCATCGAGCACGCTGTTGCTGACCTGGAAAAGATCACCGGCCAGAAAGTCGTTGTGACCTACGCTCGTAAATCCATCGCTGGCTTTAAAGTCCGCGAAGGATGGCCGATCGGCGTCAAAGTGACCCTGCGCCGTGAGCGTATGTATGAGTTCCTGGATCGTCTGCTGTCGATCTCCCTGCCTCGGGTTCGCGACTTCCGCGGCCTGAATGCCAAGTCCTTCGATGGTCGTGGTAACTACAGCATGGGCGTGAAAGAGCAGATCATTTTCCCGGAAATCGACTACGACAAGATCGATGCTCTCCGCGGTCTGGACATTACCCTGACCACCACTGCCAAGAACGATGATGAAGGCCGCGCTCTGCTGCGTGCTTTCAAATTCCCGTTCCGCAACTGATTGGAGTAGGAAAATGGCCAAGAAGAGCATGAAAAACCGTGAGCTGAAGCGTCAGCTCACTGTTGCCAAGTACGCCACAAAGCGTGCAGCGCTGAAAGCTATCATCGTCGATCTGAACGCAAGTCCAGAAGCACGTTGGGAAGCTACCGTAGCTCTGCAGAAGCAACCACGTGACGCAAGCGCTTCGCGCATGCGTAACCGTTGCCGCCTGACTGGTCGTCCGCACGGCGTTTACCGCAAGTTCGGCCTTGGCCGTAACAAGCTGCGTGAAGCTGCAATGCGTGGTGACGTTCCAGGTCTGGTTAAAGCCAGCTGGTAATCGTTGTCAAAGCCTTGATGGTCGGGTTCGCAAGAACCTGACCATCGGTGGCCTTGAATCTGAATCAAGCCCCTTTTGGGGCTTGATTCATTTCTGGGGTGTGTCTAGAATGACCGGCTCGCCTGAGCCCGTGTTTTTCATGCCCGGAAGTTCTCGGCGACAAGTAGTAGCCGCAAGGCTAATTTTTCTGTATTAGGAGCGTCTAGCCCATGAGTATGCAGGACCCGTTAGCGGACATGCTAACTCGAATCCGTAATGCCCAGATGGCTGAAAAGTCTGTCGTAAGCATGCCGTCTTCCACGCTGAAGGTGGCTGTAGCAAAAGTCCTGAAGGACGAAGGTTACATCGCGGATTTTCAGATCACCACCGACGCTAAGCCGTCGCTGTCCATCTCGCTGAAGTACTTCGAAGGCCGTCCGGTTATCGAAGAAGTGAAGCGCGTTAGTCGTCCAGGCCTGCGTCAGTACAAGTCCGTTGAAGATCTGCCGAAAGTTCGTGGCGGTCTTGGCGTGTCTATCGTCTCCACCAACAAAGGTGTGATGACGGATCGTGCTGCGCGCGCTGCCGGTGTCGGCGGCGAAGTTCTTTGCACTGTGTTCTAAGGGGGGATAAGCATGTCTCGCGTCGCTAAGAACCCCGTTAAGCTGCCAGCCGGTGTCGAAGTAAAATTCGCAGGCCAACAGCTTTCGGTGAAGGGTGCCAAGGGTACTCTTGAACTGAACATCCATTCGTCCGTTGAGATCGTTGAAGAAGCTGGTGAGCTGCGTTTCGCTGCTCGCAATGGCGATCAACAAACTCGCGCAATGGCCGGTACCACGCGTGCGTTGGTAAACAACATGGTCCAAGGCGTAAGCCAAGGCTTCGAGCGCAAGCTCCAGCTGGTCGGTGTTGGTTACAAAGCGCAAGCAAAAGGCACGGTTTTGAACCTGGCCCTTGGCTTCTCGCACCCAGTGGATTACGAACTGCCGGAAGGCATCACCGCTGAGACTCCTAGCCAGACCGATATCCTGATCAAGGGCATCGACAAGCAACTGGTAGGTCAAGTGGCTGCTGAGATCCGCGACTTCCGTCCACCAGAGCCGTACAAAGGCAAAGGTGTGCGCTACGCGGACGAAGTTGTCCGTCGTAAAGAAGCCAAGAAGAAGTAGGGCATAGCAAATGACCGACAAAAAAGTTACTCGACTGCGTCGCGCTCGCAAAGCACGCCTGAAAATGCACGAACTCGAAGTCGTGCGTCTCTGCGTGTTCCGCTCGTCGCAGCACATCTACGCCCAGGTCATCTCGGCCGACGGCAACAAAGTCCTGGCAAGCGCCTCGACTTTGGATAAAGAACTGCGTGATGGCGCCACTGGCAACATCGACGCGGCCACAAAGGTTGGCCAGCTGGTCGCTACGCGTGCTAAGGCCGCTGGCGTCTCGCAAGTGGCTTTCGACCGCTCTGGCTTCAAGTATCACGGCCGCGTTAAAGCGCTGGCTGATGCTGCTCGTGAAGCTGGGCTGGAGTTCTAAGTTATGTCAAATAACGACCAAAAGCGCGACGAAGGCTACATCGAGAAGCTGGTTCAAGTTAACCGCGTAGCCAAAACCGTTAAAGGCGGCCGTATCTTCACTTTCACCGCGTTGACCGTGGTTGGTGATGGTAAAGGGCGTGTTGGCTTCGGCCGTGGCAAGTCGCGTGAAGTGCCTGCTGCGATCCAGAAGGCAATGGAAGCTGCTCGCCGCAACATGATTCAAGTTGACCTGAACGGCACCACTCTGCAGTACGCAATGAAGTCC
Source organism: Pseudomonas sp. FW305-7 (assembly GCF_058786735.1). NCBI lineage: Bacteria > Pseudomonadati > Pseudomonadota > Gammaproteobacteria > Pseudomonadales > Pseudomonadaceae > Pseudomonas > Pseudomonas sp. FW305-7. The sequence continues at coordinate 254,243 of NZ_JBYSZA010000005.1, read as the reverse complement.
GCTCACGGCGCTTCGAAGGTGTACATGCAGCCTGCTTCTGAAGGTACCGGTATCATCGCTGGTGGCGCTATGCGTGCTGTCCTCGAAGTTGCTGGTGTTCAGAACGTTCTGGCCAAGTGCTACGGCTCGACTAACCCGGTAAACGTGGTTCACGCCACTTTCAAAGGTTTGAAGGCTATGCAGTCTCCTGAATCCATTGCCGCCAAGCGTGGCAAAAGCGTCAAGGAGATCTTCTGATCATGGCTACCGTTAAAGTAACGCTGATCAAAAGCATGACCGGCCGCATCCCTAACCACAAACTGTGCGTTAAGGGTCTGGGTCTGCGTCGCATCGGTCACACTGTAGAAGTCCAGGATACTCCCGAGAATCGCGGGATGATCAACAAGGCTTACTACATGCTGCGTGTCGAGGGTTAATCGATGAAACTCAATGATCTGAGTCCAGCGCCGGGTTCCCGTCGCGAAAAGCATCGTCCGGGCCGTGGTATCGGTAGCGGTTTGGGTAAGACTGGTGGCCGTGGTCACAAAGGTCAGACCTCCCGCTCCGGTGGCACCATTGCTCCAGGCTTTGAAGGCGGTCAACAGCCGCTGCATCGTCGCCTGCCTAAGTTCGGTTTCGTTTCCCTGAAAGCCATGGACCGCGCAGAAGTGCGTCTGTCCGAGCTGGCTAAAGTGGAAGGCGACATCGTCACTGTGCAGTCCCTGAAAGATGCCAACGTGATTAACGTCAACGTACAGCGTGTGAAAATCATGCTGTCCGGTGAAGTGACTCGCGCTGTCACTATCGGCAAGGGAATCGGCGCCACCAAAGGTGCGCGTGCGGCTATCGAAGCAGCTGGCGGCAAGTTCGAGGAATAAATGGCTAAGCAAGGTGCTCTCTCTGCGCTCGGCAAAGGCGGTATGTCTGAACTCTGGGCTCGTCTGCGTTTTCTGTTCCTGGCGATTATCGTCTACCGAATAGGCGCACACATCCCGGTTCCAGGTATCAACCCGGACCGACTCGCAGACCTGTTTCGACAGAATGAGGGGACCATTCTTAGCTTGTTCAACATGTTCTCCGGCGGCGCGCTGGAACGGATGAGCATCTTTGCACTGGGGATCATGCCGTACATTTCGGCATCGATCATCATGCAACTGATGACCGCCGTCAGCCCGCAGCTGGAGCAGTTGAAGAAGGAAGGTGAAGCTGGCCGTCGCAAGATTAGCCAGTACACCCGCTACGGCACCGTCGTCCTCGCTCTCGTTCAGGCTATTGGTATGTCCATTGGTCTGGCGGGGCAGGGCGTTGCGTTCACTGGTGACTTTGGCTTCCATTTCGTCGCGGTATCCACATTTGTGGCTGGTGCGATGTTCATGATGTGGCTGGGTGAGCAGATTACTGAGCGTGGTGTAGGCAACGGTATCTCGATGTTGATTTTTTCGGGTATCGTCGCCGGTCTTCCGAGAGCAATCGGGCAGTCTTTCGAGTCTGCGCGTCAGGGTGATATCAACATCTTCGCCTTGGTTGCCATCGGTTTGCTGGCAGTAGCGATTATCGGTTTCGTGGTGTTCATTGAGCGTGGTCAGCGTCGTATTGCTGTTCACTACGCCAAGCGTCAGCAGGGCCGCAAGGTTTTTGCTGCGCAGACAAGCCACTTGCCGCTGAAGGTGAACATGGCCGGTGTTATTCCGGCTATTTTCGCGAGCAGCATTTTGCTGTTCCCGGCTTCGTTGGGTGCCTGGTTTGGTCAGTCTGAAGGTATGGGCTGGTTGCAGGACATCTCGCAGTCGATCGCTCCTGGTCAGCCGTTGAATATTCTGCTGTTTAGTGCAGGGATTATTTTCTTCTGCTTCTTCTATACGGCGTTGATGTTCAATCCGAAAGACGTAGCGGAAAACCTGAAGAAGTCCGGTGCCTTTATTCCGGGCATCCGTCCAGGTGAGCAGTCTGCGCGCTACATTGATGGCGTTCTGACTCGCTTGACCATGTTCGGTGCTCTTTACATGACGGCCGTGTGCCTGTTGCCCCAGTTCCTGGTGGTTGCAGCAAACGTTCCGTTCTACCTTGGCGGGACCTCGTTGCTGATCGTGGTCGTGGTTGTGATGGACTTCATGTCCCAAGTACAATCGCACCTCGTTTCGCACCAGTACGAATCCCTGATGAAGAAAGCCAACCTGAAGGGTTACGGCAGCGGCATGTTGCGCTGAGTACCCATAAGGTTCGAGGAGTTGGTGATGAAAGTTCGTGCATCGGTGAAAAAGCTGTGCCGTAACTGCAAGATTATTCGCCGCGAAGGTGTTGTTCGAGTAATTTGCAGCGCGGAACCGCGTCACAAACAGCGCCAAGGCTGAGTGTGATTGTGCTTCAAGCCCGGTAGCTAGTGCGCTACCGGGTTGATTATTTGTTATTACAGCGATATTATCTCGCGCCCTATTTCTTGGCTTCCGGGGCGTAGGTAGCTGTCAATTGGAGTCCCACTGAATGGCCCGTATTGCAGGCGTTAACATTCCAGATAACAAGCATACTGTTATCTCGCTGACCTACATCTATGGTGTTGGTCGCACTACTGCGCAGAAGATCTGTGCAGTGACTGGGGTAAACCCAGCAGCAAAGATCAAAGATCTGAGCGACGAGCAAATTGAACAGCTGCGTGGCGAAGTGGCGAAGTTCACCACTGAAGGTGACCTGCGTCGCGAAATCAACATGAAAATCAAGCGCTTGATGGACCTCGGTTGCTATCGCGGTCTGCGTCATCGTCGTGGTCTGCCAGTACGCGGTCAGCGTACCAAGACCAACGCGCGTACCCGTAAAGGTCCGCGTAAGCCGATCCGCAAGTAATCGCCCCAGCGAATCGACAGGAATTTAATCATGGCAAAACCTGCTGCTCGTCCTCGTAAAAAAGTTAAAAAGACAGTGGTTGATGGCATCGCCCACATCCATGCATCTTTTAACAACACCATCGTGACCATTACCGACCGTCAAGGTAACGCTCTTTCCTGGGCTACCTCCGGTGGTTCGGGTTTCCGCGGTTCCCGCAAGTCCACCCCGTTTGCTGCTCAAGTAGCTGCTGAACGTGCTGGTCAAGCTGCGCTGGAATACGGCCTGAAAAACCTCGACGTTAACGTCAAGGGTCCAGGTCCAGGTCGTGAATCCGCAGTCCGCGCTTTGAACGGCTGTGGCTACAAGATCGCCAGCATCACCGACGTGACGCCAATCCCGCACAACGGGTGCCGTCCGCCGAAGAAGCGCCGCGTGTAATCCAGGAGATTGTAAAGAATGGCTCGTTACATTGGTCCAAAATGCAAACTCGCTCGTCGCGAAGGCACCGATCTCTTCCTGAAGAGCGGCGTGCGCGCGATCGAATCGAAGTGCAACATTGAAGCAGCACCTGGTATCCACGGCCAACGCCGCGGTCGCCAGTCCGATTACGGCACCCAACTGCGTGAAAAGCAGAAGGTCCGTCGTATCTACGGCGTTCTCGAGCGTCAGTTCAGTGGCTACTACAAAGAAGCTGCTGGCAAGAAAGGTGCAACCGGTGAAAACCTGCTGCAACTGCTCGAATGCCGTCTGGACAACGTTGTATACCGTATGGGCTTTGGTTCGACTCGTGCCGAATCCCGTCAGCTGGTATCGCACAAGTCGATCAGCGTTAACGGTCAGACCGTAAACGTTCCGTCGTATCAGGTTCGTGCTGGTGACGTGGTTGCAGTTCGCGAGAAAGCAAAAAACCAACTTCGCATTGTCCAAGCTCTCGATCTGTGTGCCCAACGTGGCCGCGTAGAATGGGTAGAAGTAGACACTGAGAAGAAGTCGGGCGTTTTCAAGAACGTTCCTGCTCGCAGTGATCTGTCCGCCGACATCAACGAAAGCCTGATTGTCGAGCTCTACTCCAAGTAAGGGCTAGAAAATAGGTGCATCCATGCAGATTTCGGTAAATGAGTTCCTGACACCCCGCCATATTGATGTGCAGGTTGTCAGTCCAACCCGCGCCAAGATCACTCTCGAGCCTCTCGAGCGTGGTTTTGGCCACACCCTGGGCAACGCGCTGCGACGCATCCTGTTGTCCTCAATGCCCGGCTGCGCAGTAGTCGAGGCCGAGATTGACGGTGTGCTCCACGAGTACAGCGCCATCGAAGGTGTACAGGAAGACGTAATTGAAATCCTGTTGAACCTTAAAGGTCTGGCCATCAAGCTGCACGGTCGTGACGAAGTTACGCTGACCTTGTCGAAGAAGGGTTCGGGGGTGGTTACCGCTGCCGATATTCAGCTGGATCATGATGTCGAGATCGTTAATCCCGATCACGTAATCGCTAACCTGGCGTCTAACGGCGCCCTGAACATGAAGCTCACCGTAGCTCGTGGTCGTGGTTATGAACCAGCCGACTCGCGTCAGAGCGATGAAGATGAAAGCCGCAGCATCGGTCGCTTGCAGCTCGACTCTTCGTTCAGCCCGGTTCGCCGTATCGCATACGTGGTGGAAAACGCCCGTGTCGAGCAGCGTACCAACCTGGACAAGCTGGTTATTGATCTGGAAACCAACGGTACTCTGGATCCTGAAGAGGCTATTCGCCGCGCTGCAACCATCCTGCAACAGCAGTTGGCTGCGTTCGTCGACCTCAAAGGTGACAGTGAGCCAGTGGTTGTCGAGCAGGAAGACGAGATCGATCCGATCCTGCTTCGCCCGGTTGACGATCTGGAACTGACTGTACGTTCGGCTAACTGCCTTAAGGCGGAAAACATCTACTACATCGGCGACCTGATTCAGCGTACCGAAGTAGAGCTGTTGAAGACTCCGAACCTGGGCAAGAAATCCTTGACTGAAATCAAGGACGTTCTGGCCTCCCGCGGTCTGTCCCTCGGCATGCGCCTCGACAACTGGCCGCCTGCAAGTCTTAAGAAGGACGACAAGGCGACTGCCTGATCGTCGTAATCACCGAACGTAGTGTTTGGTAAGGAATGAACCATGCGTCATCGTAAAAGTGGTCGTCACCTGAGCCGCACCAGCTCGCACCGCAAGGCCATGTTCCAAAACATGGCGGTGTCGCTGTTCGAGCACGAGCTGATCAAAACTACTCTGCCAAAAGCCAAAGAACTGCGCCGCGTTGCCGAGCCGCTGATCACTCTGGCCAAGACAGACAGCCTGGCTAACCGCCGTCTGGCTTTCGACCGTACTCGTTCGAAAGCTATCGTTGGTAAGCTCTTCAACGACCTGGGCAAGCGTTACGCTACCCGTGAGGGTGGCTACCTGCGCATCCTCAAGTGCGGTTTCCGCGCTGGCGACAACGCGCCTATGGCGTACGTCGAGTTGGTTGATCGTGCTACTGCTGGCGAAGCTGTATCCGCCGAGTAAGACGTCAGTCTGAAACGAAAAACCGGGCCTAGTGCCCGGTTTTTTGTGTCCGCTAGAAAATGCGCTGTTCGTACAAGCTTCTGACACTGTTCTGTTGTCACTATGTACTGAGAAACATGATTAGTAATTATCTATCGATGTCTACAAGTTAATGAATTTGTAGGTGTCACATGGATGATCAATACTTCTCAGCAAGCCGATTAGCCGGCAGTTCCAAGACTGACAGAGGAAGAAGACCGTATGAGCCAGATCAAAACGCTTACGACCGCCAGTGGCGCACCTGTCGCTGATAACCAGAATTCTCGCTCCGCCGGCCCTCGTGGCCCGCTGCTGCTCGACGATTTTCATCTGATCGAGAAGCTCGCCCACTTCAACCGTGAAAACATTCCTGAGCGTCGTGTGCACGCCAAAGGCTCGGGTGCTTACGGCACGTTCACCGTGACTCGTGACATCACCGAGTACACCAGCGCCAAGCTGTTCGAAGCTGTCGGCAAACAAACTCCGACGTTCCTGCGTTTTTCAACCGTAGGTGGCGAGCGCGGTTCGGCCGACACTGAGCGTGATCCACGCGGCTTTGCACTGAAGTTCTATACCGAAGAAGGCAACTGGGACATCGTTGGTAACAACACGCCGGTGTTCTTCATTCGTGACCCGCTGAAATTCCCGGATTTCATCCATACACAGAAACGCCTCCCGCAGAGCAATCTGAAAAGTGCGCAAATGATGTGGGATTTCTGGTCGCATTCGCCCGAGGCGCTGCATCAGGTCACCATTCTGTTTTCCGATCGCGGCATCCCGGACGGCTACCGTCACATGCACGGCTTCGGCAGTCACACTTACAGCCTGATCAGCGCCAAAGGTGAGCGTCATTGGGTCAAGTGGCACTACAAAACCAAACAAGGGATCAAGAACCTCGCGCCTGCAGATGCTGCTCGCCTGGCGGGCACCGATCCTGACTACGCACAACGTGATCTTTTCGAAGCCATTGAGCGCGGGGACTTCCCAAAATGGCGCGTGTGCATCCAGATCATGACCGAAGCTCAAGCAGCGGCGCATTACGAGAATCCGTTCGACGTAACCAAGACCTGGTCGCAGAAAGAGTTTCCGCTGATCGAAGTGGGTGAGCTTGAACTGAACCGTAATCCGCTCAACTATTTCGCCGAGGTCGAGCAAGCGGCATTCGGCCCGAGCAACATGGTGCCGGGCGTCGGTCTGTCGCCGGATCGCATGCTTCAGGGCCGCGTGTTCGCATACGCCGATGCCCATCGCTACCGCGTCGGTACCAATCACCAGCAACTGCCGGTCAACGCACCCCGCAGCCCGGTGAATACCTACCAGCGCGATGGTTCGATGGCTTTCGGCAGCAACGGTGGGGCAGCGCCTAACTACGAGCCGAACAGCTACATCGAGTCGCCGAAGCAGGCGCCGCATTACGCTGAGCCGGCATTGGCCCTGAGCGGTGCAGCGGATCGTTACGATCACCGTGAAGATACCGATTACTACAGCCATGCCGGCGCGCTGTTCCGTCTGATGAGCGACGATCAGAAAGCGCTGTTGGTGAGCAACATTGCCGGTGCGATGGCCAGTGTTTCCAGTGATGTCGTTGATCGCCAGTTGCAGCATTTCTACAAAGCCGATCCGGCGTATGGAGAAGCAATCGCAAAGCTGCTCAACGTACAGCTTAACGAAGTCTAAACGAGAAGCAGAACCGCCCTCATTTGGGCGGTTTTTGCGTTATTTAGGCTGCTTTTCTAAGAATATCTTCGCTTTTATTGCGCGAAGTGGGTGACCTTCCAGTCAGCTTGGTTCAAACTACAGACTTTCAAGCAGGGAGATGTAGGGCGATGCAAGGCCACCCAGACGTTATCGATTACCTCAACACGTTGCTGACCGGCGAACTGGCCGCGCGTGACCAATATTTCGTTCATTCGCGGATGTATGAGGACTGGGGGTTCACCAAGCTCTACGAGCGAATCAACCATGAAATGGAAGAAGAGGCTGGTCACGCTGATGCGTTGATGCGCCGCATTCTGATGCTTGAAGGCACCCCGCGCATGCGTCCAGATGATCTGGATGTCGGCACCACCGTGCCGGAGATGCTCGAAGCGGATCTGCGTCTCGAATACAAAGTCCGCGCCGCGCTGTGCAAAGGTATTGAGCTTTGCGAACTGCACAAAGACTACGTCAGCCGTGAGATTCTGCGGGTTCAGCTCAACGACACTGAAGAAGATCACACCTACTGGCTGGAAAAGCAGTTGGGTCTGATCAAGCTGATCGGTCTCGAGAACTACCTGCAATCCCACACCTGATTGCCACAGATACAAAAAAGCCCCTGTCACTGATGAAGTGACAGGGGCTTTTTCATGCTCGGCGTTTAAGCCCGATCGCGGATCAGCAACGGCTTGAGGTAATGGCCGGTGTGAGACTGCTTCATCTCGGCCACTTGCTCCGGCGTACCGGTGGCAATGATCTGTCCACCTTTGGAGCCACCTTCTGGCCCGAGGTCGACCAGCCAGTCGGCGGTTTTGATCACATCCAGATTGTGCTCGATCACCACTACAGTGTTGCCGTGATCGCGCAGACGGTGCAGTACGTCGAGCAATTGCTGAATATCGGCGAAGTGCAGACCGGTGGTCGGCTCATCGAGGATGTACAGCGTCTTGCCGGTGTCGCGTTTCGACAGCTCGCGAGACAGCTTGACCCGCTGCGCCTCACCGCCGGACAGGGTCGTCGCCGATTGCCCGAGCTTGATGTAGGACAGGCCGACATCCATCAACGTTTGCAGCTTGCGCGCCAGCGCCGGCACCGCGTCAAAGAACACCCGGGCTTCCTCGATGGTCATCTCGAGGGTTTCGTGGATGCTCTTGCCCTTGTACTTGATCTCAAGGGTTTCGCGGTTGTAGCGCTTGCTCTTGCACACGTCGCACGGCACGTAGATGTCCGGCAGGAAGTGCATTTCCACTTTGATCAAGCCATCGCCCTGGCACGCCTCGCAGCGACCACCCTTGACGTTGAACGAGAAACGCCCCGGGCCGTAACCGCGGGAGCGCGATTCCGGTACGCCGGCGAACAGTTCGCGAATCGGTGTGAACAGGCCGGTGTAAGTCGCCGGGTTGGAACGCGGGGTACGGCCAATCGGGCTCTGGTCGATATCGACGACTTTGTCGAGATGTTCCAGACCTTTGATGCTGTCGTGCGCCGCGGCTTCCAGCGTAGTCGCGCCATTGAGAGCAGTGGCACTCAGCGGGAATAGCGTGTTGTTGATCAGCGTCGATTTGCCCGAACCGGATACGCCAGTCACGCAAGTGAGCAAGCCAATCGGAATCTCGAGGTCCACGTTGCGCAAGTTGTTGCCGCGCGCGCCCTTGAGTGCCAGAACCTGCTTCTTGTTGCGCGGTGTGCGCTTGGCCGGCACTTCGATCTTCACCCGCCCCGACAGGTATTTGCCGGTAAGGGAGTCCGGGTGCGCCATGACTTCGGCCGGCGTACCTTCGGCGACAATCTGCCCGCCATGTACACCGGCGCCCGGACCGATATCCACAACGTAGTCGGCCAGACGAATCGCGTCTTCGTCGTGCTCGACCACGATCACCGTGTTGCCGATGTCGCGAAGATGCTTGAGCGTGCCGAGCAGTCGGTCGTTATCGCGCTGATGCAGACCAATGGACGGTTCGTCGAGGATGTACAGCACGCCTACGAGGCCGGCGCCGATCTGGCTGGCCAGACGAATCCGTTGTGCCTCACCCCCGGACAACGTGTCGGCACTGCGATCCAGCGACAGATAATCGAGGCCGACGTTGACCAGGAACTGCAGGCGCTCGCGGATTTCCTTGAGGATCTTGTCGGCGATCTCGCCGCGACGGCCGGTCATCTTCAGCTCGCCGAAGTACTCGCAAGCATCGCCGATTGGCAGGTTGGTGACCGCTGGCAGCGTTTTCTCGCCTACCCACACGTGACGTGCCTCACGACGCAGACGGGTACCGCGGCAGTCCGGGCAAGACTGGGTGCTGAGGAACTTCGCCAGCTCTTCACGCACGCTCGCCGATTCGGTTTCGCGGTAGCGGCGTTCGAGGTTGGGGACGATGCCTTCGAACGGATGCGAGCGCTTGACGATATCGCCACGGTCGTTGAGGTATTTGAAGTCGACGTTCTGCGAGCCGCTGCCGTGCAGGATGAATTTCTGCTGATCGGCCGGCAGTTCGTTGAACGGCACTTCCAGACTGAAGCCGTAATGCGCGGCCAGTGAGCCTAGCATCTGGAAGTAATAGACGTTGCGCCTGTCCCAGCCGCGAATCGCGCCTTCAGCCAGCGTCAGGTCACCATTGACCAGTCGTTTGATGTCGAAGAACTGCTTCACCCCCAGACCATCGCAAGTCGGGCAGGCGCCGGCCGGGTTGTTGAAGGAGAACAGCTTCGGCTCCAGTTCGCTGATCGCATGACCACAGATCGGGCAGGCGAAACGCGCGGAGAAGATCATTTCTTCGCCCGGCTCGTCGTCCATCGGTGCCACCAGGGCGATACCGTCGGCCAGTTTCAGTGCGGTCTCGAAGGACTCGGCCAGACGTTGCTGCAGGTCGGCGCGAACCTTGAAGCGGTCGACGATCACATCGATCGAATGCTTCTTCTGTTTATCCAGTTTCGGCAGCTCGTCAAGCTCGCAGATCCGGCCGTTGACCCGGGCGCGGACGAAGCCCTGCGCACGCAGCTCTTCAAACACCGACAGGTGCTCGCCTTTGCGCTCACGGATCACCGGCGCCAGCAGCATCAGTTTGCTGCCTTCCGGCTGAGCCAGCACCAGATCGACCATCTGGCTGACGGTCTGCGCTTCCAGTGGAATGTCGTGATCCGGGCAGCGCGGCGTCCCGACGCGTGCATAAAGCAGGCGCAGGTAATCGTAGATTTCGGTGATGGTGCCGACCGTGGAGCGCGGGTTGTGCGAGGTCGACTTCTGTTCGATGGAGATGGCCGGCGACAGCCCTTCGATGGTGTCGACGTCGGGCTTTTCCATCATGGAAAGGAACTGCCGGGCGTAGGCCGACAGCGATTCGACATAGCGGCGCTGGCCTTCGGCGTACAGCGTGTCGAACGCCAGGGATGACTTGCCGGATCCGGACAAGCCGGTGATGACGATCAGTTTGTCCCGTGGCAGGGTCAGGTCGATGTTCTTCAGGTTGTGGGTACGGGCCCCACGTATCAGGATCTTGTCCAAAGTGGCCTCGCTCGGCGGGCGTCGAAAACGTAGGAGTATACGGGCAAATACTGGATGGATGCACACTATCAAGCACAGCGTTTTTTGCCCTGCATGAAGAGAGTTTCATCTATGCGTGGCAAAGCGTCGCGATATACCCCGTCTTTCGATGGGACTGGTAGAATCGCCGCCGGTTCACATGAGGTTTTTCCATGCACGATCCCCACAGCGAACGCATGAGTGGCAGCGAGACCCGCGCGGCGAGCGGTCTGGCCCTGGTGTTCGCCTTCCGTATGCTGGGCATGTTCATGGTGTTGCCGGTACTGGCGACCTATGGCATGGATCTGGCGGGCGCGACGCCGGCCCTGATCGGGTTGGCCATTGGTGCTTACGGCCTGACCCAGGCGATTTTTCAGATTCCGTTCGGGATCATTTCCGACCGCATAGGCCGGCGCCCGGTGATTTACCTGGGGCTGATCGTCTTCGCCCTCGGCAGTGTGCTGGCCTCACAGGCCGACTCGATCTGGGGCGTGATTGCCGGCCGGATCCTGCAGGGCGCCGGGGCGATTTCCGCAGCGGTCATGGCGCTGCTCTCCGACCTGACCCGTGAACAGCACCGCACCAAAGCGATGGCGATGATCGGCATGACCATTGGCCTGTCGTTCGCGGTCGCCATGGTTGTCGGGCCTTTGCTGACCCGTGCATTCGGTTTGTCCGGCCTGTTCCTGGCCACCGGCGGCATGGCGCTGGTCGGTATCCTGATCATCATGTTCATGGTGCCCAAATCCACCGGGCCGCTGCAGCATCGTGAGTCCGGCGTGGCGCGTCAGGCGTTGATGCCGACGCTCAAGCATCCAGACCTGCTGCGCCTCGATCTGGGCATATTTGTGTTACATGCCATGTTGATGTCGAGCTTCGTCGCGCTGCCTCTGGCGCTGGTGGAAAAAGCCGGGTTGCCCAAGGAGCAGCACTGGTGGGTCTATCTCACCGCATTGCTGATTTCGTTCTTCGCCATGATCCCGTTCATCATCTATGGCGAGAAGAAACGCAAAATGAAACGAGTTTTGCTCGGCGCCGTCATGACGCTGATGCTCACTGAGCTATTCTTCTGGCAGTTCGGTGACAGCTTGCGGGCTCTGGTGATCGGCACGGTGGTATTTTTCACCGCGTTCAATCTGCTGGAAGCTTCATTGCCGTCGCTGATCAGCAAGGTTTCACCGGCGGGCGGGAAGGGCACGGCCATGGGCGTGTATTCCACCAGCCAGTTCCTCGGTTCGGCACTCGGCGGGATACTCGGCGGCTGGTTGTTTCAGCATGGCGGTCTGTCGGTTGTGTTCCTCGGATGCGCCGCGCTGGCTGCACTTTGGCTGGCCTTTGCTGTTACCATGCGCGAACCTCCCTACGTGACGAGTCTGCGCTTGCCGTTGTCGCCTGAGGCGATCCGCGAAGCGGGTCTGGTCGAGCGCCTCAAGGCCCTCGTAGGGGTAACCGATGCAGTAATAGTCGCTGACGAAGCGGCTGTTTACATCAAACTGGACAAAGAATTAGTGGATCGCGACACCCTCGAACGCCTGGTGAACAACCCGGCCGGGGCTGCTTGCGAAGCCTAGGAGAACGTTATGGCCCGTGGGGTTAACAAAGTCATATTGGTCGGCACTTGCGGCCAGGATCCCGAAGTTCGCTACTTGCCTAACGGTAACGCCGTGACCAACCTGAGTCTGGCCACCAGCGAACAATGGACCGACAAACAAACCGGTCAGAAGGTCGAGAAGACCGAATGGCACCGTGTGTCGATGTTCGGCAAAGTCGCCGAAATCGCCGGCGAATACCTGCGTAAAGGTTCGCAGGTGTACATCGAAGGCAAGCTGCAGACCCGCGAGTGGGAAAAAGACGGTATCAAGCGTTACACCACCGAAATCGTGGTCGACATGCAAGGCACCATGCAACTGCTCGGCGGCCGTCCACAACAGGGCGACCAACAAGGCGGTGGCAACAACTACCAGCAGTCCGCTCCGGCTCCACGCCAGCAGGCTCCGCGTCCGCAGCAATCGGCTCCGCAACAGCGTTCGGCCCCGGCTCCACAGCAGGCCGCACCACAACCGGCTCCGGATTTCGACAGCTTTGATGACGATATCCCGTTCTGATACCCGCTTGAGCCACTGTCTGGCTTGAGTGCAAACCCCCCGCATTGCGGGGGTTTTGTCGTTTTGCTGGACTGAAAAAGCTGCTGACACCGACGCCACCTCCCGAAGAATGTGCGTACGCCGTGCAAACCGTTGGCATTAAAGTTTCGGGGAGGCTCTTGAAGGCGAGGACCAGCCGTTCCATGATCCGTCCCGGAAATAGGCATACCCGTGCAATTCTCCCGGAAAAGAAACTCAGATCAGCCGCCTGGTCTTTAACAACAAGAGAATCCGATGAGCAGTATCAAGAATAAGGAAATCGAGTATCTGCGTGGCGCGGCCATCGTCATGACGATCTTCACCCATCTGCCCCAACTGCTGCCGTTTTACGATATGTACATCCTGAAGGTGTTCAGCATCTATTCGCCATGGACCGGGGTGGATCTGTTCTTCTGCATCTCGGGTTATGTCGTCAGCAAGGCTTACCTCGATTACTTCGACAAAAATCGTGAGCAGAACCGGTTCGGCCTTGCCGCCACCTCGTTCTGGATCAGACGCGCCTATCGTCTTCTGCCGACAGCCTGGCTGTGGGTGCTGATACCGCTGGTTTTCTCGATATTTTTCAACCAGTCGAACGCCTTTCAGTCCTGGTTCGACAATCTGCGCAGTTTTACCGCGGTCGCCACATTCACCGGCAACCTGGCGAACCTGCACGGCACGCTTCTGGGACCTAACTCGGTGTACTGGAGCCTGGCGCTGGAAGAGCAGTTCTACTTCATATTTCCGTTGTTTCTGCTGTTGGTGACGTCGACGCGCTGGCGGCTGATCATCTTGCTGGCGCTGATTGCCCTGCAGTTCGGCTTTGATCGAAACGGTTTCGGTGCGCCGCCAGCGCCTCTGCTGTTCTCGTTCCGTATGGACGCCATGATGTGGGGGATCGTGCTCTGTCTGTTTTCGCGCACCTCGCTGTACAAGGAGATTGAACCGGTCGCGCTCGGCGGCAGCCTGCTCAAGCGCTTGGGGATCACGTTGTTCCTGCTGTACATGCTAGGCGCTATCTCCGGTCAAATGATCAATGTGCCGATCGCATTTGGTCTGGTGGCGATGACAACCGCGATCACGGTGTGGCTGGCCAGTTATCAGAAGGGCTACATCTATTGCCCGGTGCTGTTGCGTGGACTGTTCGAATGGCTGGGCTCACGTTCCTACGCGTTGTACGTCGTGCACATCTTCGCGTATCACCTGAGTACCGAAATCTGGACTCGCGTTGCTGCTGCCAGTGGCACGACGCTAGGCCCGGGATATACGCTTGAGCTCGCGCTCACGTCGTTGTTGATCATGGTGGTGTGCAGCGAACTGAACTATCGCTTTGTCGAAACTCCGTTGCGTCGTCGGGGGGCGGAGATCTCCCGTCGCCGAATGGCCGGGGTCGCCTCGCCGGAATCCGCCAGGCAAGAAGCCCCGGCACAGGTGCCATCGCGCACCACTGAACTGTCGTAGTCCAGGCAAGCACAAAAAAGCCGTAGCGCCTCAACGCTACGGCTTTTTCATGGGAGCCAGTTGCTGCGCCTGGACGATCAGTCGAGGATCAGATGCGGCAGAAACCGGCTCGAATCCTTGGTGATCAAACTGTTGTCTTCGCGCACGCCAATCCCCGCCGCCTGATCGCCGATCACCCAGGAGCCGATCAGCGTGTAGCTGTCATCGAACTTCGGCAGCGGTGCAAATTCCTGCAGGATGAACGGCGCATCGGTGTACGGCCCGTCCTCTTTGACGATCAGTCCGTCAGCGGTTTGCAACTCGATGTTGGCGCCTTCCCGGGAAAAGTAAGGTTTGCGCACCCAACCCTTGGGCACAGCGCTGGTCGGGTTCGGGTCGAGGTGCGCCGCGAGCAGATTCGGATGGCCCTTGTGCAGCTCCCACAGCAACGGCAGCGCGCCTTTGTTTGAGAGGATCGCCTTCCACGGCGGCTCGAAAAACTGCGTATCGCACTCGGCAATCGCCGCGCCGAACGGTTCGTGGAAGATGAACTCCCAGGCGTGCAACTTGAACAAGTGCGGGATCCAGCGATCCTCAAGGTCGACAAAGCGCCCGGCAGCCGTCAGGCCAATGTCTTCGATGTCGATGTGCCGTGATTCGATGCCGACCTTTTCCGCGATCAGGCGCAGGTAGTCCGTGGTGCCTTTGTCTTCAACCGAGTCTTTCATCGAGGCGAAATAGAATGGTCGCTTGAGCTGCAACTCGGCGAAGGCCTGATGCAACTTGGTGTCGATGCTGTTGAACTGGTCGGCATGGCGCGGCAGGGCACCGCGCTCGATGCACTGCTCCAGCCAGCCCCACTGGAACGCCGCTGCTTCGTAAAGGCTGGTCGGGGTGTCGTAGTTGAGCTCCAGCAGTTTTGCCGGACCGTTGCCGCTGTAGGAAAAGTCCATGCGTCCGTACAGATGCGGATGACCTTCCAGCCAGGAAGTGCGGATCATGTCGTAGTACGACGCCGGGATGCTCAGGCGATCCAGCAGCTCCTCGCTGTGCACGACGCGGTCGACCAAGTCCATGCACATCTCATGCAGTTCGGTGGTCGGGTCCTCCAGATCGTTTTCGATCTGCGCGAGCGTGAACTGGTAGTACGCGCGCTCGTCCCAGTAGGGTTCGTCGTCGATGGTGTGGAACATGAAGCCGAGGCTTTCCGCTGTCTGTTTCCAGTCGTGGCGCTCGGCGCAGTGGATCTTCTTCATCGTCAGCTGCTCGATCGACCGGAACTGCTGCCCCAGCCACCCCAACCGCTGCGGGCGCTGGACTGGCTGCCGAAGCCGCCGCGGGATGTCGAGGAGGCAACGTTTACCGGTTTGCTTTTACTGCTGTCGTAGTCCGGTTGACTGCGTGGCGCCGATTCGATTTTGCGGTACTGGGTCGAGGTGTCGTAGGTCTGCCGCGTATCGCGGTCGCGGTAAACCGTGCGGTTCGCGTTGTTGCTCGTCGCATTGCCGAACAACCAGCCGCTCAGCCAGCCATTACCACCGCCACCGCCGGAGTAGTGTGTGGTGGTCTGGGTCGCGTGGGTCGTTGTCGTGTCATCGGCCGGCATTGGCGCATCGGCAATGGCGTCGAGGTTCTGCACCGCATCGCCTTTCTGCGGCACT
Source organism: Pseudomonas sp. FW305-7 (assembly GCF_058786735.1). Classification (NCBI taxonomy): domain Bacteria; kingdom Pseudomonadati; phylum Pseudomonadota; class Gammaproteobacteria; order Pseudomonadales; family Pseudomonadaceae; genus Pseudomonas; species Pseudomonas sp. FW305-7. Next base: position 238,463 of record NZ_JBYSZA010000005.1, on the reverse strand, counting down.
TTGAAACCGCCGAGTTTCGGCACGAAGCGACCATCAGAATTTTTCTGACACCAGTTGGCGGCGAAATCCTCGTCGCATTTGGTCTTGTCGTCGTACGCCGGGGCGATGCGCCGGTGTTCGGTGAGTGCCGCCACATAGGCGTTCGAGCAGACCTCGGCGGCCACTTCGGCATCGACGCATTGTTCGACGCTCTGGAAGTTACGCGGCTGATCCACCGCCGCCGCTTCGCCGGTAATGGCCATGGCCACCGACGCCGCGAGGGACAACTGAACGTATTTGCTTCGTTTCATCTAAGGCTTCCTGCCGATCAGTTGGACGGTGTCATGCACGCCGCGTTGAGCATGCCGACGCTGATCGCCACAGCGGCCACGTAGATGCCGGAGGCAATTTCACCGTTGGCGATGCGCTGGGATGTGCCCTTGAGCACCAGAGTCGTGGCGAGAAACGCCAACAGTTGCACAACCGCTGCAATCACCGCCCAGAGCACGAAGTCGAGGACGTTGACCGAAAAGGCGATCACGTTGCTGGCGGGAATGGCGAAACCAATGATTGCGCCGGCCAGTGCGATCGCGGCGGCGGTGTTGCCGGCGCGGATCAGCTCGAACTCTTTGTGCGGGGTGATGCGCGTGTAGACAAACTGAAACAGCATGAACAGCAGCACGGCGCCGATCAGGTAAACGACGAAACCGGTCAAAGCGGTTTTGTTCAGGGAAACGGCCAGCACTTCCAGCATGAAAAACTTCCTTTGTTAAATGGCGCTCAGGTCAGTCGTATACAGCGAAATGCCCAGCGAAGTGCTCAGGCTGACGGTGCCTTCTTCGTCCTGTTCAACGGAGAACAGCAACAGCTCGCGGCGATCGGTCAGGCCGGTCTCGCGGGCGTAGAGCATCGAATGGTGCCGGATGGTGTAGCTCTCGTCCGGATTGACCACCTGCTCGGTCAATGGCACCAGCTCGGTCTGGCCTTGTTCGGTGCCCCACTCACGGGTGTATTCGATCCCCTCGTGGGTGTAGGTCGGCAGGCCGATCAAACTGTTGGGGCCGGCGAGGCGCTGCAGTTCGGCGTCGGTGTTGACGGTCACGTAACTGAGGTAATTGAACAGGATGACCGATTCGATCTGATCGTCGCCGGTGACGTGGATTTGCAACCAGAAATCTTCGTCATTCATGTAGTAGCGACGCAGCTTGTTGGATTGGCCGAGGTCGACCCAGCCGGCGCTCCAGATCGCCTGATCGACAGGTACGCGTACGGAGCTTGAGCCATCGAGCAACAACGTCAGGGTCGAATCGAACCTGACCCCTTTGCCTTGCGCCATGCCGAGTGGTCCATCGGCGACGGGTGGCGCTGGCGCAGCGGTGGTGCCCAGCAAGTCTTTAAACCATCCCATGGGTACATTCCTTGAGGCGGGTGGAGTAGTCGTCGTAAAAAAGCGCCGCTAGTGTACCGGGCTACGCGTGAACGAGCAGAAGCAATTGCACGCCGCAAACCATGTAGGAGTGAGCCTGCTCGCGATGGCGGCGGTTCAGACAACACGTTTGTTGAATGTTCCGGCCTCATCGCGAGCAGGCTCACTCCTACAGGGGTTTTGCGTAAACGCTTACTGAGCGGACTTCTGCTTCAGGCGCTCAAGGATCGCATTCGCGCTGCCTTCGTTCGGCGTGATCCCGGCGTCGCGCAGTTTGCGCTCCAGGTCGTTACCGGTCGACGCATCCGCCAACTCATCCGCCGCGCTCAGCTCGGCAGCTCGTTGCTGTTGTTTGGCTTGCAGACGGTTGAGGGTGCTGACTGCCGTTTCCAGTTTGCCGTTGGCGCCGCCGCTGGCGATGGAGGCGCTGACCTGAGCTTTCTGCACGCTGTCGCGGGCCTTGGCCATGTCCACTTGCTGGCGCAGGCTCTTGATCCGCGCTTCGGCCTTGTTGATGTCCTTGCGCATGTTTTCGGCGTAAGTGCCAAATTCGTCGCTCAGCTTTTTCTCGGCATCGAGATCGATGGTCAGGGTCGAAATCGCTTCGGCGACTTCCAGCGCCAGGTCTTCACGGCCGGCGTTCAGGGCGGCAACAGCCTTGGCTTCCAGATCCTTGATCTTGGCGTCGTACTCGCTCACGCGATCGGCGGCCAGTTTGTGCTTGGCCATGATGGTGACCAGTTCGCGACGGGCGTTCGACAGCGCGGTGTCGGCGTCACGGATTTCCTGGTCGAGGATGCGCAGGGCCTGTTGATCGACGATGGCTTCGCCGACTTCGCTGGCGCCGCCGCGCAGCGCTGTGAACAACTTGCTCCAGATGGACTGAGTCATTGGATATTCCCTGTGGATTACTTGAAGAAGTGTTCGAAGGCTTCGCTGGCGCGCTGCACGTTGTCGACCAGGGTTTTCACCTCGGTGACGACGTTGGTCAGGCTTGAGCCGGCGCTGAGGGCGCCAAACATGTTGTAGACGGTCTGCCCGTTGGGCATCGACTCGATGCCAATGGACGACAGCGGGAACATTTCCCGGCTGCGCAGCACTGCGTCGTTGAAGGCGTGCACGTCGGTGATCGATTCGATGTCCACCAGCACGGTGTCGACGATGATCTGCGCGCCGGCCAGGGCGATGTGAATCGGCAGACCGCCGAATTCGTTCATTTCCAGCTTGAGGCTGGGTTCGGAGCTCTGGATCAGCGACAGCGTGATCTCCTGCGAAGCCACCTCGTCCAGTGCCTTGAGGGCGTTGAAGAGGCTATCGATGTTCCAGTTGTTGCCTGCGCTCATGTAATTCTCCGACATGAATGAGCCAGCCAGAATCGGTTGGCGTAGCTGTTGCTCCATTTGCTTGAGCACGCTTCGGTTTTCCGGAAGCACCCAAGTTTCGTGTTTCACATAACCGGCGGCGGCCAGGCCCGCGCGCATCTGCTTCATATAAAAGCTCGATGGTTTTTTCGCGGACGGTTTCGAGCGCTCTCCCTTCGGGCTCCCAGACTTAGTCGCGGGGGAGGGGCTTTTCATGGCAGTGACTCCGTTATGAACATCTCACGCGTGAGGCACACTACAACCAATTCAAAATGCCATCAATGGCTCACGCGTGAGATTTTTTCGTCCCACGCAAAAACGCCCGCGAGGTCGCGGGCGCAGGGTTTTGCAAAGTATTTGCGGGGCGCTTAGCGCTGGAGAAACTCGTCGGTGGAGACCACGTTGGCATAGGCGAATCCCAGTGCCGACATGAACGCCGCGTGGACATGGTCTGCCGGTACGGTCAAACCGTTGAACTCCAAGTCACGGCTGGCGCAGGCATCGTGAATCACCGTGACGGCATAACCCAGATCCGCCGCCGCACGGGTGATGCCGTCGACGCACATGTGGCTCATGCTGCCGACCACCACCAGTTCCTTGATGGCTTTTTCGTCAAGGATCGACTGCAATTCGGTTTCGCGGAACGCGTTGACGAAATGCTTGAGCACCACGGGCTCGTCGGCGCGGTTCAGCACTTTGCGATGCAGCTTGGCGCCGTCAGAGCCCGGGGTGAAGAACGGTGCGTCCGCTGAAGTGAATTCGTGGCGGATGTGGATCACCGAATCACCCGCATCACGGAAGGCCGCGATCAGTCGCGCGGCGTTGTCGGCGGCGGCGTCCGCACCGACCAGCGGCCACTTGCCTTGGGGGAAGTAGTCGTTCTGGATATCGACTACGATGAGCGCTTGCTGGGCCATGGGTGTGTCCTCGTGAGTTGGCTGGAAGTGGCTTCAGTATTGGCGCTGCCGGTTAATACGAGGATTGGCCGCACCGACAATAGACAGGGGAAAACTGACAATGGTCGCAGAAAAGGCCGCCGGCGCACCTGCCATTAGCGAACTGGGCGTGTTGATCTATCCCGGTGCGCAGATGGCGGCGGTGCATGGCCTGACCGACCTGTTCGCGGTGGCCAACCGGATCGCCGCCGAACATCAGTCGGCGCAGTTGCCGTTGCTACGCGTCAGTCACTGGCAGGTTGAAGGCGATCAGGCGCCGCAGCGGGTTTTCGACAGCGGCCCGGGTGGTGAAGGTGCTTTGCTGGCGGTACTGATTCCGCCGTCGATCGGCGGGTTTTCTGCAGCACAGATGCCCACCGGTTTATTGCAGTGGCTGCGTGATCAACACGCTCGCGGTGCCACCCTCGGTGGCGTCTGCGTGGGTTCGCTGCTGCTGGCCGAAAGCGGTTTGCTCGACGGCCGCAGCGCCACCACGCACTGGACGTCGGCCAAAGCCTTCGCCGAGCGCTATCCGAAGATCAGACTCAAGGCCGATACGCCGATTGTCGATGACGGGGATCTGATCACCACAGCCGGGTTGATGGCCTGGTCGGAACTGGGGCTGCGTCTGGTCGATCGTCTGCTCGGGCCGAGCATCGCCACCGGCACCGCGCGGTTTCTCGTGGTCGAACACAGCGACAGCGCCAGTGCCTGCGGCAGTAACTTTGCGCCGATTCTCAGCCATGGCGATGCGCCGATTCTCAAGGTTCAGCATTGGTTGCAAGGTACCGGCGCCACGGAGGTCTCGCTGACAACGATGGCCGAGCGGGCTGGGTTGGAGGAACGTACATTCCTGCGCCGGTTTCGCGCGGCAACCGGGTTGAAACCGACCGAATACTGCCAACATCTGCGCGTGGGCAAGGCTCGGGAAATGCTCGAATTTACCAACGGCACGATTGATCACATTGCGTGGACGGTGGGGTATCAGGACCCGGGGGCGTTTCGTGCAATCTTCAAGAAAGTCACGGGCCTGGCGCCGAGTGAGTATCGCGCACGGTTTGGTTCAACGCGGTAAACCGACTCACCTCAATACCTGTGGGAGCTGGCTTGCCAGCGATTCGGGCCTTTCAGATGGACAGGTCGGTGGCTGACCCACCGATATCGCTGGCAAGCCAGCTCCCACAGGGTTTTGCGTGATGCCGTGGGTCGTGCAATTTGCCGGGATTTTATAGAGGGTCGTGCAGATTGAAACGGGCGCGGTGCCATCACGATTTTGGCAAGCAGTTGATTCACCGGCATTTTCCCCAGCTGCACCGTTGGCCTGATCTCTGCACCCCTTTCCACTACATTCACGCGTCGATGTAAGGGGAAACGCATGACCCCGATACCGAGCAAAAAACAAGTCGTCGCCCATTCGGTACGCGCCACCGCGCCCCAGCATGAAGTGCAGACCAACAAGGCCCTGGCCCGTTGGCTGGCGCAGATTCTCGGGCTCAAATTTGGCGGCAGTTACGACGCTGAAAAACATCGTGGCCGTGACCTCTATCTGTTGCCGACGCAGACCATTGTCGGCGCCGCCAAGGCTCACGAACTAGGCATCAAAGGCCCGGATGATCTGTGGGGCGGTTACGTCGAACACGATTTCATCTGCACCAAAGCCATCAGCCATGGTTTGCGCAGTCATTTGGCTCACGCACCGAAAGGCTGGTCGCCACTGTTTTCCGAACGCGTGCGTAACGTGGTTCTCGACGGTCTCAGTGTGTTTTCCCTCGACGATGCGCGACCTGCCGCCGAGCATTTGTTGTACAACGGACCGATTCGATTGAAGCCGATTCACGCCTGCGCCGGTCGCGGTCAGGAAGTGATCAAAAGCCTCGATGCCTTCGATGAAATCCTCGCCCGCCCCGAAGCTCAAGCGCTGTTCAGCGAAGGCGTGGTGCTGGAGCAGGACTTGAGCGAGGTCATCACCCACAGCGTCGGCCAGTCATTCATCGGCGATAAAGTGCTGAGCTACTGCGGTGATCAATACTTGACCCAGGACGCTCACGGTGAAGACGTCTACGGCGGCTCGAATCTGCTGGTGGTGCAGGGCGGCTACGAGGATTTGCTGACACTGGAGCTGCCTGATCCTGTGCGCCTGGCCATCGAACAGGCGCAGGTTTTCGACAGCGCCGCCGATGAAGCCTACCCGCGCTTCTACGCCTCGCGGCGCAACTACGACATCGCTCAGGGGCTGGACAGCAATGGCCAAACCCGCAGCGGCGTGCTCGAACAATCCTGGCGCATGGGCGGCGCCAGCAGCGCCGAAGTGGCTGCGCTGCAAAGTTTCGTCAACGACCCGACTATGCGCGCGATACGCGTGTCTTCGGTGGAAACCTATATTGATCAGCCGCTGCCGGCGGACGCCATCGAGGTGTATCGCGGCCCGGCAGAGAACAGCGAATTTCTCCTTAAGTACGTAACGGTCAAATCCTATGACGGCTAGAAGCGAAAGCATTCAAATCGACATTGATGACGAGCAGATGAGCGGGACATTTCTCAGTCCCAAATCCAAGGTGCCGGGAGTGTTGTTTGTCCACGGTTGGGGCGGTAGCCAGGAGCGCGATCTTGAGCGGGCCAAAGGGATTGCCGGCCTGGGTTGTGTGTGCCTGACCTTCGATTTGCGCGGGCACACGGGCGGCACCGGGATTCCACTGACGCGGGTAACGCGTGAGGACAATCTGCGCGATCTTCTGGCAGCGTACGATCGCTTGCTTTCGCACCCGGCGCTGGATACCTCCGCGATTGCCGTGGTTGGTACCAGTTACGGCGGCTATCTGGCTTCGATCCTCACCTCCTTACGCCCGGTACGCTGGCTGGCGCTGCGAGTGCCGGCGCTGTACCGCGACGAGCAATGGCACACACCCAAGCGTGATCTGGACAAGGCTGACTTGCGTGATTATCGCGGCACCCTGGTACGTGCCGACAGCAATCGGGCACTGCACGCATGTTCGCAATTCACCGGAGACGTGTTGCTGGTGGAGTCGGAAACCGACGCCTACGTGCCCCACGCGACGATCATGAGTTACCGCGCCGCGTGTCAGCAGACCCATTCGTTGACGCACCGGATCATTGATGGCGCGGATCATGCGTTGAGCGACCCGGTTTCGCAGCAGGCGTATACGTCGATTCTGGTGGACTGGATTACCGAGATGGTCGTGGGTGAGCGGTTGAGCATCATCCAGTCTTCATAGGTTGTGTTGTTCTTCCTGACGCTATCGCTGGCAAGCCAGCTCCCACAGGGAAATGCATTCCAATATGGGAACTGGCTTGCCAGCGATGAGGCCATCGGCCTCAACAATCCACAGGGAAATGCATTCCAAATGTGGGAGCTGGCTTGCCAGCGATGGTGCCTTCAGCCTCAACAATCCACAGGAAAATGCATTCCATTGTGGGAGCTGGCTTGCCAGCGATGAGGCCATCGGCCTCTACAGGAATGTCAGGAAGGTTTCTTTTCGATCCGCAGCGACTTGGCCTTCGCCTCCACCAGCAAATACATCACCAGCGTAATCAGTAACGGCAACAGAAAATAAATCGCCCGATACGCCAGTAACCCCGCCACCAGACTGCCCCGCGACGCCTCATGTTGCAGCAGCGCCACAAACACCGCTTCCAGTACCCCGAGCCCCGCCGGAATATGGGTGATGACCCCGGCAATCGCACTGATCAACAACACGCCAAGCACCAACGGATAGTCGAGTTTGCTCGGCAGCAACGTGAAGATCACCGCGGCCATCAGCGACCAGTTCAACGCGCCCAGCAGCAACTGCAACACCGCCATGCGCAGCGATGGCAGGTTGATTTCCACGCCACGAATCGACCATTCACGGCGCTTGGAAAATTGGCACGCCGCGAGATACCCGGCGCTGATCAGCAGCAACAGCACACCGATGCCTTGCAACGCCGTGGTGCTGATTTTCCAGCCCGGCGGCATGCTCACCAATCCGCTGCTGAACACCACGCCGGCGATGGTCATGTAGCCAAACCAGTTGGTCGCCAGGCTCAGGCCGAGAATCTTGGCGATGTTGCTTTTGCTTACGCCGAGGCGCGAATACAGCCGGTAACGCATGGCGATGCCGCCGACCCAGGCGCTGAGATTGAGGTTGAACGCGTAGCTGATGATCCCCACCGGCAGGATCTGTTTCCAGGTCAGGTCCTGGCGGATGTAAGTACGGCCGATCAGGTCGAAACTGGCGTAAGTCAGAAAACTCAGCAACGTCACGCTGGCGGCGATGATCAGCGTGCGCACTTTGAAATCAGCGAGGGTCTGCAACACTTCGGCCCATTCTATGCGGCGGGCGAACATCGTCAGCAGCACGATCAATGCGAGAAAAAACAGCACCGTCAGCGGACGCTTCCATTTACTCCAGCGTGAGTGAGTGGCTGGCGCTGATTGCTGATGCGGATGAACTGCGGAACGGCTCATGAGCGATTACCTCGAAACGGCTTGAGCCTCGGTTTGTGCGCAGGCAGCCAACCGGCCATCGCCGGAAAATGCCGCAAAAAGTGGAACACCAGAAAACCCACGGTCATGTGCCAGACCCGCCCGCGCGGCGACTTGCTGGCGTCCATGGCTTTGCAGTGATTCTGGCTGAGGTCTTCGAGGCGTCGGAACAGTTCCTGATTGAACGCGCGGTCGCGGATCAGCACGTTGGCTTCGAGGTTCAACGACAGGCTCAGCGGGTCGAGATTGCTCGAGCCGACGGTGCTCCATTCCTCGTCCACCAACGCGACTTTGCCGTGTAACGGCCGCTGGCAGTATTCATGGATCTGCACGCCGGCCTTGAGCAGATAGTCGTAGGTCATGCGCGCCGCGAGTTTCGCCACCAGCATGTCCGGCTGGCCTTGCAGGATCAGCCGCACCTCGACGCCGCGCCGTGCGGCGTTGCGGATTTCACGCAGCAGGCGATAGCCGGGAAAAAAGTAGGCGTTGGCAATGACCACTCGGCGTTTGGCCCGGCGCAGGACCTGCAAATACACCTCTTCGATATCGCTGTGGTGCTGATCGTTATCGCGAAACACCAGTCGTACCTGGCCGTCGTGTTCAGTGAAGGCCATATCTGCGCGGCGCTGGCGCCGGCGCTGCCACCAGAACCGCGCTCGTCCGGGACGACCGCTTTGCAGCAGGGCGAAATGATGGATGTCGGCCACCGCCGGTCCCTGGATTTCGACTGCGTAATCCTGCTTGGCTTCCGGGCCAAAATCCAACAAGTGATCGCCGGAAAAATTGATCCCGCCAATGAACGCGATCCAGCCGTCGACCACCACGATCTTGCGGTGCAAACGGCGGAACCAGTTGGTGCGAAAGCCTAGGTGTTTGGGGGCCGGATCGAAGATTTGCAGGTGTACGCCGGCATCGCTCAGCGCCGAGAGATAACCGCTGGTGAGTTCGCCACAACCGAAGCCATCGAGGCTGACGGTGGTGCGCACACCACGTTGCGCGGCATCGATCAGAATCTCCTGTAGTTCGGCGCCGACCTTGTCTTCGAAAACGATGAAGGTCTCGAGCAGGATTTCACTCTTCGCCGCCCGCATCGCTTCGAACACTCGCGGGAAATATTCCTCGCCGTTTTCCAACAGTTCGACGCGGTTGTTGCCCTGCCAGTGGTACTCGACATCGACCTGACCGGGCTCGCGGATCGGCGGATTGATGCTGATCGGTTCCACGGCGGACTTCTCCAGCGGTGCGCTGCTCATAGTTCGATCTCCACCGATAGCGGTACGTGGTCGGAAAGGTGTGACCAGGGCCGGTTCGCCAGGACTTTCGGCTGGCGGGCCTTGAGGTTGCGCACGTAGATGCGGTCCAGCCGTAGCGCGGGCAGCCGTGCCGGAAAACTTCGCGCCGGTTTGCCGTGATGCTCGGCGAATACTTCGCGCAGACCACAAGGTTTGAGCAATTCGCTGGCCCGCTGGCGCCAATCATTGAAATCGCCGGCGACAATCACCGGCGCGTCGTCCGGCAGTTCGGCGAGGCGTTGCATGAGCAAGCCGAGTTGCGCGTTGCGGTGGCTTTCACGCAGGCCCAGATGCACGCAGATCGCATGGACCTCGACGCCGTCACCGGGCAGGCGCAGCACGCAATGCAGCAAGCCGCGATTCTCGTGGCCGCTGATCGACACATCGAGGTTGTCGTGACGGATGATCTGGAATTTCGACAGCAGCGCATTGCCGTGATCACCCTCCGGGTAGACCGCGTTGCGCCCGTAGGCGAACTGCGGCCAGAGGCTGTCGGCGAGGAATTCGTATTGCGGCATCTTCGGCCAGTTGTCGTAACGCTGGGGATGGTGCTCGTGGGTGCCATGGACTTCCTGCAGAAACACCACGTCGGCGGCTACGCTGCGCACTGCTTCGCGCAACTCCGGCAGAATGAAACGCCGGTTCAGTGCAGTGAAACCCTTGTGGGTGTTGACCGTCAGCACGGTGAAACAGCGCACGGATGACGCGACCTCGGCACCTTCGTCAGTGAAACCGACCGGCTCTGGAATACTCATGCCAGCACCCCTTCGCCGGCGGGTTCGCCGGGGGTGGTGGCGAGTCCTCCATCGAGGTCGAAACGATGCAGCAGATCACGTGCGTCATACGGCGCGCGGACTTTGATGTCGTTGTCGAAATAGCAAAATACTTCGCGGGATTTTCGCGCCCGGGGTTTTACCCGTGGTGCGATCAAGTGCGCGTCTTTCGGTTGCTGGCCGTGGTGCCAGGCGTCGATCCGCTCTTCCCAGCGTTTCAGCGCGGGGGCGGTGTAGCCGCTGGCGTACAGTTCTTCGGCACCGTGCAGGCGCAGGTAGACGAAATCGCTGGTCACGTCCTCGCGGTACGGCCACTTGCCGCCGGTGTCGGCGATCACCAGTGCGGTGTTGTAGCGTTTCAACATGCGCACGAAGTCAGGGTCGATGAAGCTGTCGTTACGGATTTCCACGGCGTGGCGCAACGGTTTCTTGCCGTAAGCCTTCAGGCTGGCGTGGCCATGCAGATGGGAATCGTGCTGACGGGCGAGGGCGGCAGCCGCCTCGGTGTCGTGGGGCAGCAGGGCGAGGAAATGCTCGAAGCGTTCGGCGTCGAATTTGAAGTTGGGCGGGAATTGCCAAAGGATCGGGCCAAGCTTTTCCTTCAACTCCAGCACCCCGGAGGCGAAGAAATTCGCCAGCGGTTTTTCGATCTCGCGCAAGCGGCGAATGTGGGTAATGAAACGCGGCGCCTTGACGCTGAAAACGAAGTCATCGGGCGTTTCGACGTACCACTGCGCATAGCGTTCGGGCCGTTGCAGGGCGTAGAACGATCCATTGATTTCGATGCTGTTGACGGCCCGCGAGGCGAACTGCAATTCGCGCTTTTGCGCCAGTCCTTTCGGGTAGAAATCCCCGCGCCACGGAGCGTAGCGCCAGCCGGAAATACCGATGTGAATCGTTGCCATGCCACCCTCCCGTTGAAAGCCCTCGTACAGCCTCTGTCTGCTGATGACTGCGCACGGTTCGGGAAAGTTTCGACGGCGTTACGGACGGTGCATTCTTGAAAACACCGCAAAAGCCCCTGCACATGGGATTTTTTTTGAATCAGTGACCAGCGCTGAGGGTCAGCGCGAGCAAGGCAATGGGCATGACGGCAATCCAGTAGAGGTTTCGATGGAGCGCAGTGTCGGGGTATGGGTTGTGCGGAAAAATACGGGGATGGGCATTTGATATTTGTCTTGAGCGCAAATATCCCAATGCCAGATGACTGTCATTGTTGAAATCATCATCTTGGAGAGAGCCTTTGTGGCGAGGGGATTTATCCCCGATCGGCTGCGCAGCAGTCGCAAACCAGCCAACTCGCTCTAGCTGGAAAAAGGGAATTCAGGCTTGGGGCCGCTTCGCAGCCTATCGGGGATAAATCCCCTCGCCACAGGGGAAGGTTTCAAAAAAATGGCATTCAGAGGGCTTACTGTGGGTTCAGTGGGTTATTGAGGCAAAAACCGAACTTGTCCGCCATTCACCGATCAGTTCCTTACACGTTCAGCCAACGGGAGATCGGAGTTTTGATCAAGTTCAGGATCGCCATTCTGCTGGGAGCATTGTTGTTTCTAGGTGCCAACGAACTCGAAGCCGCCGCGCTGCCGGGCGTTCCGGCCGCTGCTGAAGAGCCGGCCAAACCCGAGCCCATCGTGCAGGGCGGCCTGCTCGGCGCCATCAGTTCGAGCATCGACGACGTCCAGGACAAACTCGATCTCAACGAGCATCTGGTCGACGCCTGGCGCCTGCGTGCCGATCGTGCGGCGGACGAAGTCGACAAACTGGTCAATCAACCCTCGAACCGCTCGGGCTGGAGCGTTGCCGGTGATTTCCTGACGTTGTCCGGCGTATGGCTGGGCGCTTTTGCATTGTTGACCGTGCTCGGCAGCCTGTCGGCCAGACGCCTGCGCGAGAGCCGTTGGTTTCGCACCCGTCAGCGCAGCCAGGATCTGCTCGGTTATTTGCTGCCGTACACCGTGCCGGCGCTGATTTGCTTGCCGCTGACCCTGTACGTCAGCCATTTTCTGCAAGCTTCGGTGGGGCGTGCGCTGGCGCTATGCTTGGCCTACGCCACCAGCAGCGGCATCTTTTCCACCTCGATGTTGTTGTGCGTGGTGGTGATGTTCAACGTCGGCCACAAACGCCCGGCGGCGCAGATCATTCGTGACTACTGCCCGCGCCCATTGTTCCTGATCGGCTTCCTCGCCGCCCTCAGCGATGCGCTCACCAGCCCGCAGATCGCCCGGCAACTGGGCGGCAATATCACCAGCAGCATCGCGGTGTTCACCGGGCTGATCGCCTCAATCATCTTCGGTTTGCTGGTGATTCGCCTGCGCCGTCCGGTGGCGCATCTGATCCGCAACCGGCCGCTGAACCAGCGGTTGAAACAACCCTCATTGCAGGAGTCGCTGCGGATTTTTTCCGGGCTTTGGTACTGGCCGATTGTATTGATGGTGCTGGTCTCGGCGGTCAATCTGATCGGCATTGGCGAGGACAATCAAAAGGCCCTGCGCTGCGCGTTGTTCACCACGGTGCTGTTGATCGGCACGGTGTTTCTCAGCACCATCCTGCAGCATCTGTTCAAGTCGCGAAAAGCCGAGGCGTTACAACGCAGCAGCGCCTACAAGGAGCGCTTTCTCAGCCTATTGCACGCGTTGCTGCGGATCGTTATCGCGATTGCCTTCATCGATATCCTCGGGCGGATCTGGGGCGTATCGCTGCTCGATTTCGCCCAGAGCAGCACGGTCGGGCGGGCAATCAGTAACGCCTTGAGCAGCATCGGCCTGATCTTTCTGGTGACGTGGTTGTTGTGGGTGGTGCTCGACACGGCGATTCAGGAAGCCCTGAAACCGCCACTCAGTAAACGCGCCGCACGCCAGCCCAGCACTCGGGTGAAAACCATCCTGCCGCTGCTGCGCAATGCGATCAAAATCATTCTCGTGGTGATCTGCGCGATCACCACCATGGCCAATCTGGGGATCAACGTCGCGCCGCTGTTGGCCGGTGCCGGGGTGGTCGGTCTGGCCATCGGCTTCGGCTCACAGCAACTGGTGCAGGACGTGATCACCGGTCTGTTCATCATCATTGAAGACACTCTGTCGATCGGCGACTGGGTGGTGCTCGATTCCGGACATGCCGGCACAGTGGAAGGGCTGACCATCCGCACCCTGCGCCTGCGTGACGGCAAGGGTTTTGTGCACTCGGTGCCGTTCGGCCAGATCAAGGCTGTCACCAACCAATCGCGGCAATTCGCCTATGCGTTTTTCTCGGTGCAGTTCACCTATGACACGGATGTCGACAAGGCTATCGAATTGATCCGCGAGACCGGTGATTCGATCCGCGAAGACCCGTTCCTCAAGTACAACCTGCAAGGGCCGCTGGATGTGTTTGGCGTGGACAAGATGGATCTGAACGGCGTGGTACTGACGGCGCAGTTCCGTACGGTGTCGGGCGGGCAGTATGCGGTGAGTCGTGCGTTCAACCAGCGGTTGAAGAAGCTTGTGGATAACAACCCGACGGTGCACTTTGCGCAGACTTATCCACAGCAGGTTTTGTTGCCGAAGCGGCAGCCGCAGGAGGTAATCGCGACCGAGTTGCCGCAGGAGTCGCGGACTTGACTGGGGGATTTGTGGTGTGAGTGCTGGCCCTATCGCTGGCAAGCCAGCTCCCACAGGGTACCGGGTGATGCTGGAATAGAAGGCACACCACAAATCACTGTGGGAGATGCGGTGCGACGATTCGACTTGCCAGCGATGAGGCCAGAACCACCAACCTCAATTCCGGATCAGTTTGCTGCGCATTTGTTCCATCGAGATCTGATCCAGCTCCAGCCAGATCTGCTGCTTGCCGGCAATCACCGCCGCCGCTGGCAACCCATCCCGATACACCAACCGATTGCTCGCCAGCGCCGGCACTTTCACCCCCGGCAACAACGTCCCGGCCAGGTTCAGCGGATCAACCCCGCACACCGCAATCAAACTCCCGTCGTGCGGCCGCCGCCGTACTTCACGCAGCAACGGAATCGCTTCGGGCAAGGCAAACTGTTCACCGGCCAAGCCACTGACAAACCGCCCGCCACGAATCTCGCCGCGTGCTTCCAGTCGATGAAAGGTACGCAGCAACTCACGCCAACTCGGCAACCAATCGGCCTCACGTTCCAGCAGGCGCCAGAACACCACGCCGTAGCGGCGCAGCAAAGTCATCGCGACATGTTCCAGAATTAGGTTGTTGTCCACAGCCTGCCCGCGCCGCAGCAAAGCCCAACGCCCGGCATCGTCCATGCCGCCGACAAACGCGCCGCGTCCGCGACGACTGCTACGCTGCTGGCGTTTGCTGGCCGGGGGGATCAGCGCGCGCAGGCCGGCGAAGCTGTCGGCATTCACCAATCCGGCACCGACCAGTTCCTGCAAGGCGATTTCCAGTTCGCTGCGCAGCAGATGCGCCTCATGAATCAACTCATCGAAAAACAGTGCGCCGTGCTGACTCAATGCTTCGAACACCTTCCGGGTTTTCGGCGACAGTTCGCTGGCCGGCGTCTGTTCGGCCAGTGCACTCCATAACCCGACCTGGCTGCGCGGCAGCAGCACAATCGGCGTGCTGCGCAATGCCGTGCCGCTGACTTTCTGGCGGGCACTGAGGCGCGTCCACACCAGTTTGCCGCTGCGGCACAAATCATCCAGCCAGCTCGGCGAGTAGTCCTTCAGCCGCGCCGGGAGGATGTCGCTGTCCCACGCCGATGCGGCCGCCGCATAGCCTTCGAACTGACCGACAATTGCCGGCAGCACGGCGCTGCCCTGGCCTTGCGTGGCGGGGGACAGATGCTGCCAGTCGAACAGAAACCGCATGAAGTCCTGCAACGCCACCGGCTCGATTTCCCGGCGCAGGCGCTTGACCGTGTAGCGATGAATCCGCGCCAGCAAGTGGCGCTCGCACCATTCTTCCACTGCCGATCCCGGCGTGAATTGGCCGCGTAATACGTAACCCTCGCGTTCCAGTTGCGCGAGGGCCTGATTGACCTGCGGTGTCGGCAACGCGAGTGGTTCGGCAATGGCGGCTAACGGCAGCGGACCGAAGGCGCCGAGTCGGGCGCGGATCACTTCAACCAATGCGTCATCGAACGTCCAGACCTCATCGAAACCGGGCAGTGCTTGTTGCGGCGGTTGCAGCGTGGCCTGTGGATAAAGCGCTTGCAGGCACGTCAGGCGCTCTCGGGCCAGCCACAACGAGCGCTGTGAATCGATCTGCAAGTGGCAGGCGCGACCGCTCGCAGTCAACGTGTCGAGCCATTCGCGCCAGTGTTCGCCCGCCTGAACTTCACGGTCGCTGATGCAGGCAAGGCTCATCAGTGCTTCATGCATTTCATCGATGTTCGCGGGCGTCGGCCAGGCTTCTTCACGCACCGCGTTGATCGCGTCGGTATCCAGCGCACCCAGATCATCGGTGGATTGCGGATCGCTCCAGCGTCGGTTGATCACCGCTTGGGTGCGGCGCTCTTCCAGCGGCGCGTCATCGAGAAAGGTGTAGGGGCGGGCGCTGAGAATCTCTGCCGCCAGCGGTGACGGCGCCGGCAGATCGCGGCTGATCAGGCGCACCTCGCCACTTTCCATGCGCCGCAGCAGATGGAGCCAGCCTTCACTGTCCATCGCCTCGTGCAGGCAATCGTCGAGGGTCTGCTCCACCAGCGGATGCTCGGGAATCTCGCGCTCGCCGGCGAGGTTTTCCAGGCAGGCGATCTGATCCGGAAACACGCTGGCGATCAGGTCTTCGCTCTTCATGCGCTGCAACTGCGGCGCGACTTTGCGTCCGCCGGTAAAACGCGGCAACGCCAGCGCTACGCCGGCATTCCAGCGCCAGCGCACGCCGAACAGCGGCGCATCAAGCACCGCTTGAATCAGGGTGTGCTCGGCGTTTTTGCTGTGCAGATAACGCCAGACATCATCAAGCTCGAAACTGTGACTGGTGGACAGCGACAGCACGATCGCATCTTCACTGGCCGCCGCCTGCAACTCGAAGTTGAAGGTGCGGCAGAAACGCTTGCGCAGGGCCAGACCCCAGGCACGGTTGATGCGGCTGCCGAACGGCGAATGGATGATCAGTTGGGTACCGCCGGACTCGTCGAAAAACCGCTCCATCAACAACGTGTCTTGCGAGGGCAGGGCGCCAAGGGTCTGGCGTGCGCGAGCGAGGTATTCGACCAGTTGTTCGGCGCTGGCAAGGTTGAGGCCGAGGGCTTGCGTCAGCCAGTCGAGCGCCGGTTGCAGATTGCCGGGGCTGGCGCCGAGCAATTTGTCGAGCGTCGCTTGCAGGCGCGCCACCGCGGAGGACAGTTCATCGCTGCGCCCCGGCGCTTCGCCGAGCCAGAACGGAATGGTCGGTGGCTGTCCTTGCGCATCCTCGACCCGCACCTTACCGGTTTCCACCCGCAGGATTCGGTAGGAGGTGTTGCCGAGCTGAAATACATCGCCGGCGATGCTTTCCACCGCGAAGTCTTCGTTGACGCTGCCGATGTTCAGGCCTTGGGGCTCGAGCATCACGCTGTAATCGGCGTTGTCCGGGATAGTGCCGCCGCTGGTCACCGCCGTCAGTTGCGAGCCGCGCCGGCCACGCAATGTGCGGCTGACCGCGTCGCGATGCAGGTAGGCGCTGCGAATACCTTGTCGGCCGTTGTAGCCCTCGGCGAGCATCGCCAGTAGGGCCTGATAGTGTTTTTCATCGAGATCGCGATAGGGCGAAGCTTTACGGAACATCGCCAGCAGCGCGTCTTCCGGCCATTCCTGGCAACTGACTTCGGCGATGATCTGCTGCGCCAGTACATCCAGCGGTGCTTCGGGGATGTGCAGGGTGTCGAGTTCGCCACGGCGCACGCAGTCGAGCAGGGCGGCGCACTCGATCAGGTCGTCACGGGTGGTGGCGAACAAGCGCCCCTTGGGCGTACCGCCGACCTGGTGGCCGGAGCGCCCGACCCGTTGCAGAAATCCGGCGATGGAACGCGGCGAGGCAATCTGGCAGACCAGGTCGACTTCGCCGATATCGATACCCAGTTCCAGTGACGCGGTGGCGATCAGCACTTGCAGTTCGCCACGCTTGAGCCGCTGTTCGGCGTCGAGACGAAATTCCTTGGCCAGACTGCCGTGGTGCGCCGCCACCGCGTGTTTGCCGAGACGCTCGCTGAGGTGGCGGCTCAGGCGTTCGGCGAGGCGGCGGGTGTTGACGAAAATCAGTGTGGTGCGGTGTTCGCGGGCAAGTTCGGCGAGGCGCTCGTAAACCAGCTCCCAGACATCGTTGGCCATGACCGCCGACAACGGCACGGGCGGTACTTCGATCCCCAGATCCCGGGGGCGCGCATGGCCGATGTCGATGATTTCGCAGGGGCGACCGCTGCCAACGAGGAATTGCGCCACGGCTGCGACCGGTTTCTGCGTGGCGGACAGGCCGATGCGGGTCAGCGGTTCGGCGCACAGCGCTTGCAGCCGCTCCAGGCTCAGGGCCAGATGACTGCCGCGCTTGCCGGCGGCCATCGCGTGGATTTCGTCGATGATCACCGTGCGCGTGGTGCCGAGCATTTTCCGGCCTGATTCTGAACCAAGCAGCACGTAGAGCGATTCCGGGGTGGTCACCAGAATGTGCGGCGCGGTCTTGCGCATGGCGGCGCGTTCTTTTTGCGAGGTGTCGCCGGTGCGCACGGCGGTAGTGATGTGCAGTTCCGGCAGGTTCATCTGGCGCAGTTGCTCGGTGATCCCGGCCAGCGGATTTTGCAAGTTGATGCGAATGTCGTTGGACAGCGCCTTGAGCGGCGAGACATAGACCACCAGGGTCTCATCGGGCAGTCCGTCAGGGTTTGCCAGGCCCCGGTGGACGAGATCGTCGAGCACGGCGAGGAATGCGGTGAGGGTTTTGCCGGAACCGGTCGGTGCGGCGATCAGCGTTGAGTGGCGCTGGCGGATCAGCGGCCATGCGCGGGCCTGGGCGGCGGTGACCGTCGGGAAAGTGCTGCTGAACCAGGCGCTGACGGCGGGGTGAAAGCCTGCCAGCGCCGCGTCCGTGGGAAGGGGCAGATTCATGGGACAAGTTATGCGGGTGAGGGCGGGAAGATGCAAGTACCGCTGGGATCTCCACTGGCTATCAGAGCCTCATCGCTGGCAAGCCAGCTCCCACAGGGTTGGCGCTGTACACAAATCCTGTGGGAGCTGGCTTGCCAGCGATGGGGCCAATAGCCACAGCATAAATCAGGGGATCTACACTTTACGGATGACGGTTGCGCACTAAACCCGCAAAATGCAACGATTCCGGCAATTATCGACGACGGTTCCACAAGTCCCGTCGCCAAAGCCATCGTTCCTATCAGACTGGGCCTGCTGACTTTATGCGAATGCGCCTTATGTTACTGGGCGGCGGAAATGCCCTTGGGCAGGCGCTGATTCGCCTCGGTGCGGAGGAAGACATCGGTTTCCTCGCCCCCCGCCCGCCCGAAGACGGCTGGGATGCCGCGAGCCTGACGCAACTTCTCGACGATACTCGTCCCGATGCGTTGATCAATCTCGCCTACTATTTCGACTGGTTTCAGGCCGAGACGGTCAGCGAAAGCCGCATGGCCGGGCAGGAACGCGCCATCGAGCGGCTCGCCGAACTGTGCCAGCACCACAATATCGTCCTCGTGCAACCGTCCAGTTATCGGGTGTTCGACGGTTCGCGTGCCACTGCATACAGCGAAAAAGACGAACCGGTGCCACTGGGCCTGCGCGGTCAGGCGTTGTGGCGGATCGAACAAAGCGTGCGCGCGACCTGCCCGCAGCACGTTCTGTTGCGTTTCGGCTGGCTGCTCGATGACAGCCCTGATGGCACCCTCGGACGTTTCCTCGCCCGTGCCGAACAACCGGAAGAATTGCTCCTGGCCGACGACCGCCGGGGCAATCCGACCCCGGTCGACGACGCCGCCCGGGTGATTATCTCGGTGCTCAAGCAACTCGATTGCGCGGCGCCGCTGTGGGGAACGTATCATTACGCCGGCCACGAGGCGACCACCCCGCTGGCGCTGGGCCAGGCGATTCTGACCGAAGCCCGCAGCCTGCATGCGCTGGCCATCGAAGCACCCACCGCGCAGGCTCACGCCGCGCGCCCTGACGCAGCCGAGGAACCGCAACACGCGGTGCTCGCCTGCAAAAAAATTCTACACACTTTCGGGATCAAGCCGCGCGCCTGGCGTGCCGCTCTCCCGGGCTTACTGGATAGGTTTTATCGCCATGGCTGAAGGTACTGTTTTAATCACCGGCGGCGCCGGTTTCATCGGTTCGCACCTGACGGATGCCCTGCTCGCCAAGGGGCACTCGGTGCGAATCCTTGACGATCTGTCGACCGGCAAACGCAGCAATCTGCCGCTGGATAATCCTCGGGTCGAGCTGATTGTCGGCGATGTCGCCGATGCGGCACTGGTTGCCCAGGCGGTGCAAGGTTGCAGCGCGGTCGTTCACCTGGCAGCAGTCGCCTCGGTGCAGGCGTCGGTGGACGATCCGGTGAAGACTCATCAGAGCAATTTCATCGGCACGCTGAATGTCTGCGACGCCATGCGTCTGGCCGGCGTCAAACGCGTGGTGTACGCCTCCAGTGCGGCGGTTTACGGCAACAATGGCGAGGGCGAATCGATTGATGAAGACACGCCCAAAGCGCCGCTGACGCCCTACGCGTCAGACAAACTGGCGGGCGAGTATTACTTCGACTTCTATCGCCGCCAGCACGGTCTGGAGCCGGCGATTTTCCGCTTCTTCAATATCTTCGGCCCGCGCCAGGATCCGTCCTCGCCGTACTCCGGCGTCATCAGCATTTTCAGCGAGCGTGCGCAGAAAGGCTTGCCGATCACCGTGTTCGGCGATGGCGAGCAGACGCGCGACTTTCTCTATGTCGAGGATCTGGTTGCTCTTCTGGTGCAGGCGCTCGAGCAGCCTGAAGTGGAAGTCGGTCCGGTGAATGCCGGCTGGAATCAGGCGATGAGCCTGAAGCAGATGCTCGCCGAATTGCAGAAAGTGGTCGGCGAGCTGCCTGCGATCAGCTACGCCCCGGCTCGCTCCGGCGACATCCGTCATTCGCGTGCGAACAACGGGCGCCTGCTGGAGCGATTCAAGATGCCAGAGCAGACGCCGATGAGCGTGGGTCTGGCGCGGTTGCTGGGAAGATAAAACGCAGAAACAAAAAAGGCGCCTTTGCAGGCGCCTTTTTTGTGGGCGGGGTATCGCTTTGACTCAGATGCGATCCCTGTAGCGAGGGAGCTTGCTTCCGCTCGACTGCGTAGCAGTCGACAATCCAATCTGCGGTTTTTCTGAAGCACCGCTAGTGCCTGTTTTGGGGGCGCTTCGCAGCCCAGCGGGAGCAAGCTCCCTCGCCACATTAGCCCGCATTCACCACCACGCGAATGTTCCTTAGAACTTGTAGCCCAGACCGACCATGTACACAAATGGATCAACGTCTACGTTCACCCGAGCACGAGTGCCCGGCGCAACGGCGTTGTTCTCCACAGTCGCGCGGGTATCGATGTCGATGTAGCGCACCTGGGCGTTGAGCATGATGTTGTCGGTCAGCATGTAGTCAGCACCGACCTGCCAGGCCAGACCCCAAGAGTTTTTCGCCTTGAAGTTGCTGAAACCGTTGGCGCTGGCTTCGCTGCCGACGTGCTCGTCGTAGATCCAAGTGTAGTTGATGCCGCCGCCGACATACGGTTGGAACGGCGACTTCGAATCCAGTGGGTAGTAGACGACGCTGAGAGTCGGTGGCAGGTGCTTCAGCGTACCCAGCTTGCCGTTGGCGGCTGGCAGGGCAGTGCCTTTGATCTTCACGTCATGCTCGAACGGCGTGGCCGCCAACAACTCGATGCCGACGTGGTCGGTGAGCATGTAAGCGAAGTTCAGGCCCAGTTGAGTGTCGCTGCTCATGGTCGCCTTGCCGCCCAGGTTGGTACCGCTCAGCGGACCCTGATCGACCTTGACGCTGGAGCTGTCGGCCTTCGGATTGACGGTGATTGCACCGGCACGGATCAGGATGTCACCGGCATCGTGAGCGTGGGCGAGCGGGGCTGCGAGCGCGAGAGCAAACAGCGAAGCGCTGAGCAAGGACTTGTTCATGGGGGCTCCGAAAGGACGTTAAAAATGTTTGATGTCCTATGGTACGAAGCCAACTGATACGGTCTTTTGACTCAGCTCAATGAAACAGTGAAGGAGAGGGTTTCTGTTGAACCTTTGCCGGCCCTATCGCTGGCAAGCCAGCTCCCACAGTGACCGAGTCGTTCACAAATTTTGTAGTCACCAGAGATACTTGTGGGAGCTGGCTTGCCAGCGATGGGGCCCTTGAAAAAAACAGACCTGTCGGGCTCACTCCGGCAGCTCATACACATAAATCTTGTCGGCATCCATCTGATACCCGGCATCCGCCAGTTCACTGCTCGACGCCTTGACCTGCAACGGCCCCTCGACCCAATACGGCTGATACAGCTCATCGAGCTTCACGCCGAGTTCGCTTTTCACATGCACGATCTGGTTCGACGGCGGTGGCGGCACATGGATGCACGCGCCGAAGTACGGCACCAGCAAGAAGTCCGTGGTACGCCCTTCTTCATTGACTTCCAGCGGCACGATGTAGCCCGGCAAACGAATGTTCTGACCGTCGAGTGATTGCACCACCGGCGCGTTCGGCATGTCCTGTCTGGCCGCTGGCGCAGATTCAGCGGACAGCGCATCGCTCATCTTCGACAGGTCGTGCAGCGGGGTCATGTTCGGCACTTCCGGCGCGGCGTCCGGGGGGATCATTTCCGACCAGGTCAGGTCTTTCGGCGCCGCCGCCCAAACGGGCAGGGCGACCAGCAATAACAGCGCAAGCACGGCGCGGGGCATGGTGAACATCCTCATAAACGGATCGACAGGCCATCGGCCAGAGATTGGCGATACGCGCGCCAGGCCGGCACGCTGCCCATCAGCAGCGCGGCCGCCAGAATGCCACCGAGCAGCGTCCATTCATACTCGCTCGGCCACGCCAGCGGCAGATACAAGCCGTAATTGGCCTGCACATAACTTTGCGCAGCGGCGATGCCGATGTACAGCAACGCCAGCCCGGCGATCACCCCGGTCAACGCCAAGGCAAAGGCTTCCAGTACCAGCAGGCTCGCGATGTGCCACGGCCGTGCGCCGACCGAACGCAGGATCGCCATCTCTCGACGCCGCTCGTTGAGGCTGGTGAGAATCGCCGTGAGCATGCCGATCAACCCGGTCAGCACCACGAACAGCGAGACCACGAACAAGGCTTTTTCAGCAGTGCTCATCAGGCTCCACAATTCCTGCAGGGCCACGCCCGGCAGGATCGCCAGCATCGGTTCGCCACGGAACTCGTTGATCTCGCGTTGCAGGGCAAAGGTGGAAATCTTGCTGTTGAGGCCGAGCATGAACGCGGTGATCGCTTGCGGCGTCAGGTCCATGTTGCGTGCCTGATCCGCCGTGATCCGGCCGTTGCCCCGCGCCGGCACGCCGTTGTGCCAGTCAATGTGAATTGCTTCCATGCCACCGAGGCTGATGTGCAGCGTGCGATCCACCGGGGTGCCGGTGCGCTTGAGAATGCCGACCACAGTGAACGGCTTGTCGTCGTGCTTGACCAGACTGATCGCCGCCACGCCGTGAGCCAGCACCAGTTGGTCGCCGAGCTTGTAATGCAGGGCCTCGGCTACTTCGGCACCCAGCACCACTTCAAACGGATCGGTGGCGAAGGCGCGACCATCGGCCAGTTGCAGATGCTGCTGGCGGCCGTACTGGTAGTGCTCGAAATAGGCCTCGGTGGTGCCCATCACACGATAGCCGCGATGGGAATCACCCAGGGACATCGGGATCGCCCACTTCACTTTCGGGTTGTTGGCGAAATGTTCGAAGCTGTCCCAGCGGATGTTATTGGTGGCGTTGCCGATGCGGAACACCGAGTACAGCAACAGGTTCACCGAGCCGGAACGGGCGCCGACGATCAGGTCGGTGCCGCTGATGGTGCTGGCGAAACTGGCTTTGGCTTCGGTGCGCACCCGTTCTACGGCGAGCAGCAGGCACACCGACAGGGCAATGGCGAAGGCAGTGAGCAACGCAGTAAAACGGCGGTTGGCCAGGCTGGCCATGGCCAGACGAAACAAATACATCTCAGACCTCGGCAGACGTGGCGGCGCGATTGAGCTCGGCCAGGGACAGGTGACGGTCGAACAGTGGCGCCAGGCTCTGGTCGTGGCTGACGAACAACAGACTGGAACCGGCCTCGCGGCATTCGGCGAACAACAGGCGGATGAAGTTCTCCCGGGCGTCGTAGTCCAGTGCCGAAGTCGGCTCGTCAGCGATCACCAGTTCCGGTTGGCCGATCAATGCACGGGCGGCGGCGACTCGTTGTTGCTGACCAATCGACAGCGAATCGGCACGACGACTGAGGATGCTTTCATCCTTCAGACCCAAGTGGGCGAGCAACGTGGCCGCGGCTTGATCGACGCTGCCGTGACGCTGTTTCGCCCGCTCGGCGCGTAGTTTGGAAAAGTGGCAGGGCAACTCGACGTTTTCGCGCACCGAGAGGAAGGGCAGTAGGTTGAATTGCTGAAAGATGTAGCCGGTGTGATCGACGCGGAAGGTATCGCGGGCGCCGGCGGAGAGTTCGGTCAGCTCCTGGCCGAGCAGGCGAATGCTGCCGCGATCGGGCTTCTGCACGCCGCCGAGCAGGCCGAGCAGGGTGGTCTTGCCGCTGCCGCTGGGGCCTTTGAGGAACAGGGTTTCACCCGGCTCCAGACGAAACGCCGGGATGTCCAGCAGCGGCGGGTGACCGGGCCAACTGAAGCCCAGGTCGGACAGTTCGATGAGTGCTTGAGTCATTTGAAACCGGTCGGATAGTTGAGTGGCCCTTGTGTAAGAGTGAGCCTGCTCGCGATGGCGGTGGGTCAGTCAGCATGGTTGCCGAATGTGCCAGCGTCATCGCGAGCAGGCTCACTCCTACAGGGGATCTCTATAGGATTCAGAATTTCAGCGCAGCAGCCTTGGCCGTCACTTCGGTGCCTTGCTGGCCGCTCGCGCTGATCAGTTGTACCTGAATCTTCTGGGTGGCCGGGAAGGTATTGAAGATGTTCGCCAGATCCAGCGTCTTCAGTGCACCCGGGGCCGCGCAGTTGAACTGATAGTGCGCATGGATTTCGCTGTGGTCGTGGTGATGTTCGTGACCGTCCTTGGCCGCTTCATCGTCGTCATGGTCGTCGGCATCCGGCTTGTCACCGAACAACGGGCTTTCCAGTTCCTGGCTGACCACTTTGCAACCGGCAGCGGCCGGCAGATTGAACAGGGCCAATGGCTTCTCAAGCTGAGCGCGGGCGGCGGCGACTTTGGCTTTGTCGGCGTCAGTGCTGGCGACGTGTTCAAATCCGACCAGATTCATCGCCGGGCTTTCCAACTCCAGTTCCAGGGTCTGGCCATCGAGTGCGGCATTGAGGCGACCGACACCGTGTTCATGCGCGCCGAGGCTGCCGTGTTCATGGTCGTGATCATGCTCATCGGCAGCATGGGCGATGGCCAGCGGCAACAGGGCAAACGGCAAAGCGAGCAGCAGACGACGCATGGCGGTCTCCGGGAAGTAAAGTGAAGAGTTTGTTATGTAATCTTATAACGAAAGTGCGCAGAGTTTGCCCGTGCGCTCCGTTTTGCGCAAGGCAAGACTGAGCTCCGCCCGGGACAGATTCCAGAGCGGTGCGTAGATTGCAGGTCATGCTTGTAGAGTCAGAAGCCTGCACCTGGATAGTCGAACCAGTAATGGCCCGAGAGCACATGCCTGGTCAGATTTGCATCGAGTACGTGCGGGGCATCGCGAGTGAAGCGCTGGCGCCAAGCCGGAAGCCACCAGTAGTTGATTGCTGTTCCGCGCGGCAGTACCACAAGCTTCATCACTTCCCGATCGATGCTGTGCTCTTTGTAGAGTTGATGGCTGCGATCCATGAAACCCATGTACTGACTGATCGGCAAATGGAACATCAACGCCGTAGTGAATATTTTTTCACTCTGACTGAACGCCGGGCTTTGCAGTATCTGCAGCGCTTCGCAGGTGTACAGCTGTGATTGGCCAGCAATCTTTTGGCCTTCGGCAGTGGAAAGTATGTCGAAACGGTCATCCATGTCCCGCCAGTCGATACGAGCGTTGTGCTCAAAGTAGTCACGAATGAATGCGGTAAGTGGCCCTGATGTAGTCGCGTCGCGTTGGCACGATGAAAGGTCGACAGGCGACCAAAAACGCCAACCCGCGATCAGCAGAAGCACAATTGTCAGGAGTACCCAAAACAGGCGGTTCATTTGAGCGGGTGACACTTGATGCCTTTGTGGCTGCATCAGATTGGGCCTCCCTTCGAGGCCAGTTTTCGTCCTGAAGACATGGGCATCCTTTCCAAGGGAAAGAGAGCAATGTAGATGATTGCGTGAAAAGTGTCAGACGCATGTGATGCAGGTGCGCTTGGCGTTACACAAGTCCCGTGGGAGCATGCAGGTTAGAAATGTGCGGGAGCGAACTCAATGCTGCGGATACGCGGAACCGTCGGTGACGTGCCGGTGGATTTGACAGTGGAACTGGATGACAGCGATTGGGCGAAGCTGGGCTCGGCCCTTGGCGCGCAGCCGCAGATTGCTCAAGCGGCAACCGCTTCGGCGCCAGTGGCGAAACCGCTGAATCAGGACGATGCCTTGTGGCAGGTCGCCAGGGATTTGCTGCGCAAGGCTGGCCAGCTCAGCGGGCCGGATCTGCTCGAACAACTGGAAGGGCTGACGGGCAGCGCGGTTTCAGGCAAGCGCCTGTTGGTGCGTTTGCGCCATAGTTCGGACGTGAAAGTGGTGAGCGGCGGGGATACGCCGCTCTACAGCTGGATCGAGTAGAGCGTAAAAGATCGCAGCCTGCGGCAGCTCCTACAGGAGGGACGTAAGCTGCCGAAGGCTGCGATCTCTTGATCTTAATAAAGCGCGGCAAACACCTTGCGACGGTACACATTCACCAACGGATGATCGTTACCGAGCAACTCGAACACTTGCAGCAAGGTCTTGTGCGGCAAACCTTCGCCATAGCTGCGGTTGCGGATGAACAACTTCAGCAGTGCCTCCAGCGCGGCTTCGTACTGCTGACGAGCCAGTTGCTGAATCGCCAGTTGATAGACAGCTTCATCGTCCTGCGGATCTTTCGCCAAACGCGCTTTCAGGTCGGCAGCGTCCGGCAGGTCGCGGGCAAGGCCGAGAAACTTGATCTGCGCCTTGGCCCCGGCCAGAGCGGCCTTGTGCTCATCGCTCTTGACCGCGTCGAGCACGGTTTGCGCTTCGTCCAGTTCACCGCGTTCGGTCAGGCAGCGGGCGTAGAGGATCAGCGCCTTGGCGTTGGTGTTGTCTTCATTGAGCATGACCACCAGCGCCGCTTCGGCATCGGCGAAACGGCCGTCATCAAACAAGGCCTGAGCCTGTTCGAATGGATCGGCAGCGGCCGGCGCCGGCATCTGCACATGCGGCTCAAGCAAGGCGCGTACGGCGGATTCCGGTTGTGCCCCGGCAAAACCGTCGACCGGTTGCCCGTCCTTGAACAGCACCACGGTCGGCAGACTGCGAATGCCGAAACGGGCGACGATGTCCTGTTCGATGTCGCAGTTGACCTTGGCCAGCAGCAGTTCGCCCTGATAGCTCTCGGCAATGCCTTGCAGCATCGGCATCAGCGCTTTGCACGGCGCACACCATTCGGCCCAGAAATCCACCAGCACAGGTTTGTTGAAAGAGGCTTCGATTACCGACTGGTCGAAATCGGCAGTCGTGGCGTCGAAGATATACGGCGTTGGCTCACTCATGGGGGATCTCGTCAAAGCGTGGATGGGGCAACTATACGGCTTGGTTGGGTGTGGCCGAAAGTTAGAGATGAGTTGTCAGGGAGGACGCCATCGCGGGCAAGCCCGCTCCCACAGGGTTCTGTGTCGTATACAAAATCTCGGTTCGACTCGGTCACTGTGGGAGCGGGCTTGCCCGCGATGCTTTTTAGTCAGCGCCGGGCGTGGTACAGGCTGACATGGCGAAACTCTTCAGGCTCCGCCAGATCCGGCAAGGTCATCGCCTCAAGCATCTCAATCCGCTCATACAAAGGATGCTGAAAGTCCCGAACCCGCGAATCCGCCACCAACGCTTCACGGCCACGGCTGAGAAACGCATCAAGCAACGGCAGATTCTCCCGGTCATACAACACATCCGCCACCAGGATCAGATCAAAGCGATCCGCTTCGGCAAAAAAGTCCGTCGAATAACTCATCTGCACATCGTTGAGTTCGGCATTCGCCCGGCACGCGGCGATCGCCAGCGGATCGAGATCGCAGGCCACCACTTCCAGTGCCCCGGCCTTCACTGCGGCAATCCCGGCGATGCCGGACCCTGCGCCGAAATCCAGCACGCGTTTGCCACGAACCCATTCTGGAAACTCGGCCAGATAACGCGCCACTGCCAGGCCACTGGCCCAGCAAAAACTCCAGTACGGCGGTTCGTGCAGGATTCGCTGGGTTTCTTCCTGACTGAATTCGCGGGCCATGTTGTCGCCGTCGATCAGCCACAGCTTTAAATCGGTGTCCGGCAACGCACAGGCCTTGAGTCTGGCGTCGCCGAGCAATTCACCTAAGGCCTGTTGCAGGTCGAGCGGTGCATTCATGGTGCTTTGACAAATTGCAGTTGGCCCAGCGCCTGTGTGGTCGGCTGAGTGATGGTCTGCGACGGCAGGTGCAGGATCAACTGGCCGGACTGGCTGGCGCGGCCGCGTAGCTCAACCCGTGCCCCGGCCGGAAACGCGTCCGGGTTGAAGCGCAGGCGAAACGGCAGGATCTGGTTGTTGCCGATCAGGCTGGAACTGGCGAGCAATTGTTGCGGACGATCCTTTTCATCGATCACCAGCAGTGCCAGTTCGACTTCGGCGCCCGCCGG
Organism: Pseudomonas sp. FW305-7; assembly: GCF_058786735.1. Taxonomy (NCBI): domain Bacteria; kingdom Pseudomonadati; phylum Pseudomonadota; class Gammaproteobacteria; order Pseudomonadales; family Pseudomonadaceae; genus Pseudomonas; species Pseudomonas sp. FW305-7. The sequence continues at coordinate 210,284 of NZ_JBYSZA010000005.1, read as the reverse complement.
TACGCCTTGCAGGGTGCCGCTCAATTCGCGCTGATAGGCGGGAAGCGGGCCGAGGTCGGCGGCCTCCTTGGCTTTTTTCTGTGCCTGTTGAGGCGCAGGTCCCGGCGTCGGCGGTTGCGGCTTGGGCGCATCGCTGCCACAGGCCACCAGCAGGCTGAAAAGACTGAGCAAAACGAGCGGACGTAAAGGCATTGGCGGCTCCGGCAAAATGAAATCCATGGATCAAACGATCATGCCCGTCTGTATACCGCAAACCCTATGGCTTGTCTTGCCACCGGGATGCGCTACCATGGCCCTCCCTTTTTTTGTTGCCAGCCACCATGCACTGTCCCTTCTGCGGTGCCAACGACACCAAGGTCATCGACTCGCGTCTGGTCGCCGAGGGCGAACAGGTGCGCCGCCGGCGTGAATGCCTGGCCTGCGGCGAACGTTTCACGACGTTCGAGACGGCCGAACTGGTGTTGCCGCGCCTGATCAAAACCGACGGCAGCCGCCAACCGTTCGATGAAGAAAAACTCCGCGCCGGTATGCAACGCGCCCTGGAGAAACGTCCGGTGAGCGTCGAGCGCCTCGAATCCTCCCTGGTCCATATCAAGCACAAGCTGCGTGCCACTGGCGAGCGCGAGGTCAAATCCCTCGTGGTCGGCGAACTGGTGATGGCCGAGCTGCAAAAGCTCGATGAAGTGGCCTACATCCGTTTCGCCTCGGTGTACCGACGCTTCCAGGACCTCAACGAGTTCCGCGAAGAGATCGACCGCCTCGCCCGCGAACCGGTGAAAGAATGACCCGCGCCGCCGAGCAGGCCATCCTCGACGCCCATTTCATGGCCCGCGCGCTGGAACTGGCGCGCAAAGGTCACTACACCACGCACCCCAACCCTCGTGTGGGCTGCGTGATTGTGAAGGACGGGCAGATTGTCGGCGAAGGCTGGCATGAACGTGCCGGCGAACCGCACGCCGAAGTCCACGCCTTGCGCGCCGCCGGTGAACTGGCCCGGGGCGCCACCGCTTACGTGACGCTGGAACCTTGCAGCCACCATGGCCGCACGCCGCCGTGTGCCGATGCGTTGGTCAATGCCGGCGTTGGGCGTGTGGTCGCAGCAATGCGCGATCCCAACCCGCAAGTGGCCGGCCGTGGCTTGCAGCGTTTGGCAGATGCCGGTATCGCCACCGAAAGCGGCGTGCTGGAAGGTGATGCGCGCAAGCTCAATCAAGGTTTCCTGAAACGCATGGAACACGGCTTGCCGTTCGTGCGGGTCAAGTTGGCCATGAGCCTCGACGGTCGCACGGCGATGGAGAGCGGCGAGAGCCAATGGATCACCGGCCCGGCCGCACGTTCGGCCGTGCAGCGTTTGCGCGCCCAGGCCAGCGTGGTGCTGACCGGTGCCGACACGGTGCTGGCCGATGGCGCCCGCCTGACCGTGCGCGCTGACGAGTTGGGCCTCGATGCCGAACAAACTGCGCTGGCCATGAGTCGCCCGCCATTGCGCGTACTGATCGACGGCCGTCTGCGGGTGCCGCTCGACGCGCCATTCTTCAAGGCTGGGCCGGCGCTGGTTGCCACCTGCATGGCGGTCGAAGAGCAATACGCCAACGGTCCGGAATGCCTGATCGTGCCGGGCGATGACGGTCAGGTCGATCTGCATCAACTGCTGATCGAACTGGCCGGCCGTGGCGTCAATGAAGTGTTGGTCGAGGCTGGCCCGCGTCTGGCCGGTGCGTTTGCTCAGCTCGGTCTGGTCGACGAGTTCGTGATCTTCATCGCCGGCAAGTTTCTGGGTTCCTCGGCACGTCCGCTGCTGGACTGGCCGCTGTCCTTCATGAAGGACGCCCCCGAGCTGAAAATCACTGAAATTCGCGCGGTTGGCGATGACTGGCGAGTCACTGCCATCCCTGTTCCATCGGCGAGCGTATAATTCCCGACCATCGCGTTAGCGCTGGCTTCGTTCTCAAGGAGAACCCCATGTTTACCGGCATCATCGAATCCATCGGCAGTATCCGTGCACTGACCCCAAAGGGCGGCGATGTACGGGTGCATGTTGCAACCGGCAAGCTCGACCTGAGCGACGTCAAACTCGGCGACAGCATCGCGGTCAACGGCGTCTGCCTGACGGCGGTTGAATTGCCGGGCGACGGTTTCGCTGCCGACGTCAGCCGCGAAACCCTCGACTGCACTGCCATGAATGACCTGAAAAGCGGCAGCCCGGTCAATCTGGAAAAAGCCCTGACGCCGACCACCCGTCTCGGTGGGCATCTGGTCAGCGGCCACGTCGACGGTGTCGGCGAGATCGTCTCGCGCGCCGACAATGCCCGCGCTGTGGAATTTCGCATCCGCGCGCCGAAAGAACTGGCCAAGTACATCGCCCATAAAGGCTCGATCACCGTCGACGGCACCAGCCTGACCGTGAACGCGGTCGATGGCGCCGAATTCATGCTGACGATCATTCCGCACACCCTGAGCGAAACCATCATGGCGTCCTACAAGCCAGGTCGCCGGGTGAATCTGGAAGTCGACTTGCTGGCGCGTTATCTGGAGCGTCTGCTCTTGGGCGACAAGGCCGCAGAGCCGAGCGCTGGCGGTACGATCACTGAAAGCTTTCTGGCCGCCAACGGCTACCTCAAATCCTGACTGAAGGGGGTGCCTTGTGGCGCTCAATAGCATCGAAGAACTGGTTGAAGACATCCGCCAAGGCAAGATGGTCATCCTCATGGATGACGAAGACCGCGAGAACGAAGGCGACCTGATCATGGCCGCCGAATGCTGCACGGCTGCGCACATCAACTTCATGGCCAAGCACGCCCGTGGCCTGATCTGCATGCCGATGAGCCGCGAGCGCTGCGAACTGTTGAAGCTGCCACTGATGGCCCCGCGTAACGGTTCCGGTTTCGGTACCAAGTTCACCGTGTCGATCGAAGCGGCCGAAGGCGTGACCACCGGCATCTCCGCCGCCGACCGTGCACGCACCGTGCAAGCCGCTGCCGCCAAAGACGCCAAGGCTGAAGACATCGTCAGCCCGGGCCACATCTTCCCGCTGATGGCGCAGGCCGGTGGCACCCTGGCTCGCGCCGGCCACACCGAAGCCGCTTGCGACCTGGCGCGCATGGCCGGTTTCGAGCCGAGCGGCGTGATCTGCGAAGTGATGAACGACGACGGCACCATGTCCCGCCGCACCGAACTGGAAGCTTTCGCTGCCGAACACAACATCAAGATCGGCACCATCGCCGACCTGATTCACTACCGGATGATCCACGAACGTACCGTTCAGCGGATTGCCGAGCAGCCGCTGGACAGCGAACTGGGCCAATTCAACCTGGTGACCTATCGTGATTCGGTGGAAGGCGACGTGCACATGGCCCTGACGTTGGGCACTGTTTGCGCCGAAGAACCGACCCTGGTTCGCGTACACAACATGGACCCTCTGCGCGACCTGCTGATGGTCAAGCAACCGGGCCGCTGGAGCCTGCGCGCCGCGATGGCTGCGGTTGCCGAAGCGGGCAGCGGTGTGGTGCTGTTGCTCGGTCACCCGCTCGATGGTGACGTGTTGCTGGCGCACATCCGTGAAACCGGTGATCAGGCCGCGCCGAAAAAACCGACCACCTACAGCATCGTCGGTGCCGGTTCGCAGATCCTGCGTGACCTCGGAGTGCGCAAAATGCGTTTGATGAGCGCGCCAATGAAATTTAATGCGATATCCGGTTTCGATCTGGAAGTTGTAGAATACGTGCCCTCCGAATAATGACCGGTTGTTTCCGGCATTGTTGACATGGATTCTTGTGGTGAGGGGATTCATCCCCGACGGCTGCGCAGCGGCCCCTGTTTTGGGACTGCTACGCAGTCCATCGGGGATAAATCCCCTCGCCACAGCTAATATCACTGAGGGATGCGTACGAGACGCGTCCCGGCTCTTTAAGAGAACTGACGAATGACCCTGAAGACCATCGAAGGTACCTTCATCGCCCCTAAAGGCCGCTACGCTTTGGTAGTGGGCCGCTTCAACAGCTTCGTTGTTGAAAGCCTGGTCAGCGGTGCAGTTGATGCCCTGGTTCGCCACGGCGTGAGCGAAAGCGACATCACCATCATCCGCGCACCTGGCGCCTTCGAAATCCCGCTGGTCGCGCAGAAAGTCGCCCAGAAAGGTGAGTTCGCAGCCATCATCGCCCTCGGCGCAGTCATTCGTGGCGGCACTCCGCACTTCGAATACGTAGCAGGCGAGTGCACCAAGGGTCTGGCCCAGGTGTCCATGGAGTTCGGCGTACCGGTCGCGTTCGGCGTCCTGACCGTTGATTCCATCGAGCAAGCCATCGAACGTTCCGGCACCAAGGCCGGTAACAAAGGTGCCGAAGCTGCCCTGTCCGCTCTGGAAATGGTCAGCCTGCTGGCGCAGTTGGAGGCCAAGTGATTAGCGACGAAAGCGATCGTTTCAACCCGCGCGATCCAAAACCTGCGGATGCCGGCAAGCCCTCGAAAAGCGTCAAGCGTCGCGAAGCCCGTCAGCTCGCGACTCAAGCGCTGTACCAGTGGCACATGGCTCGGCAATCGCTGAACGAGATCGAAGCGCAGTTCCGCGTTGATAACGATTTCACTGATGTCGACGGTGCTTACTTCCGCGAAATCCTCCACGGGGTTCCGCAGTTCAAGACCGAAATCGACAACGCCCTGACGCCTTGCCTGGATCTGGCGATCGAAGAGCTGGACCCGGTTGAACTGGCCGTTCTGCGCCTGTCCACCTGGGAGCTGCTCAAGCGCGTCGACGTGCCGTACCGCGTTGTGATCAACGAAGGTATCGAGCTGGCCAAAGTGTTCGGTTCGACCGACGGCCACAAGTTCGTCAACGGCGTACTCGACAAGCTGGCTCCGCGCCTGCGTGAAGCTGAAGTGAAGGCGTTCAAGCGCTGATCGGCGCTTGAACTCTTTGTCTCAGCCATGGGCGAGTTTGAGCTGATCCGCAATTTCTTCGCCGCCGCGCCTTGTGCGCAGGGCGGCGAGGGCGTTGCACTGGGAATCGGCGATGACTGTGCCCTGCTGGCGGTTCCTCCCGGGGAACAGCTGGCGATTTCCACCGATACGCTGGTGGCCGGCGTGCATTTCGCTGACCCCTGCGATCCGTTTCTGCTCGGTCAGCGCTCGCTGGCCGTCGCGGTCAGCGATCTGGCCGCCATGGGCGCCACGCCCGTTGCCTTTACCCTTGCCCTGACTGTGCCGACGGTGACCGCCGATTGGCTGCAAGCCTATGCCCGTGGTTTGAACCGCATGGCGCAGAGCTGCGGCGTTGCGTTGGTGGGCGGCGATACCACGCGTGGGCCGTTGAGCCTGACCGTCACCGTGTTCGGTCGAGTTCCCGCCGGACAAGCCTTGACCCGCAGCGGCGCGCAACCGGGGGACTTGTTGTGCGTCGGCGGCGAGCTGGGCAATGCCGCCGGCGCATTGCCGCTGGTGCTGGGCCAGCGCGACGCCGCGCCGGAGATTGGCCAGCCATTGCTCGACCACTATTGGTCGCCGCAACCGCAACTGGCCCTCGGTCAGGCCTTGCGCGGCAAAGCCACGTCAGCGCTGGATATCTCCGACGGCTTGCTCGCCGATTGCGGTCATATCGCGCTGGCATCGAAGGTTCGACTCGAGATTGAACGCGAGCGCGTGCCGTTGTCGGATGCATTAGTGGCGTTTCTCGGGCAGCGCGGTGCCGAACGTGCAGCGTTGAGCGGCGGCGATGATTATGTGCTGGCGTTCACCTTACCGTCCGTCGAGTTGCCGGAGCTGCTGGTCGGCGGTTGGCCGATTCACGTGATCGGCCGTGTGACCAAGGGGCAGGGCGTGGCGCTGCTGGATCGCGAGGGGCGTGACATCACTCCGCAAATCCGGGGCTATCAACATTTTCAGGAGACACCGTGACAGATCACCCGAAACAGGTTCCGGCCGAATTCGTGCCGCCGTCGGTCTGGCGCAATCCCTGGCATTTCCTCGCGTTCGGCTTTGGTTCCGGCACGCTGCCGAAAGCGCCGGGCACGTGGGGCTCGCTAGTTGCGCTACCCTTTATCCCGTTGTGGCAGATGCTGCCCGATTGGGGATACTGGCTGATGCTCGGGATCACCATGCTGTTCGGCTTCTGGCTGTGCGGCAAGGTCGCCGACGATCTGCGGGTACACGACCACGAAGGCATCGTCTGGGACGAAATGGTCGGGATGTGGATCACCCTGTGGCTGGTGCCGGAAGGTTGGTACTGGTTGCTCGCGGGTTTCCTCGTGTTCCGTTTCTTCGACATTCTCAAGCCGTGGCCGATTCGCTGGGTCGACCGGCATGTCCATGGCGGCTTTGGCATCATGCTCGACGACGTGCTGGCCGGTGTCTTTGCCTGGCTGGCGATGCAGGGGCTGGTGTGGCTGTTCACCTGATCCCAAGGGGCGTCAGGGTTACGTGAGGGGACTGGGGATGGCTCGACGTTGGTGGGCGCTTGTGTTTTTTATCCTGCTGGGCACTGTCGCCAATGCGCAGGACGCCGCGCCGACGCCTTCGGTCATTCATCTGGCCAGCGAAGACTGGGAAGATTACACCGCCGCCGATGGTCATGGCCTCGGCTGGGACGTGTTGCGCAAGGTGTTCGAGCCGGCCGGGGTGAAACTCGACATTCGTACCGAGCCTTACACGCGTTCCGTGGGGCTGGCTCAACGCGGCGAAGTCGATGCCTGTGTCGGCTCTTATCATGAAGAGACCAGTGATCTGCTCTATCCGCGCTGGAACTTCGACACCGATCATATCTACGCGCTGGGCCTCGCCAGCAATCCGGCACCGAGTCCGGAAACCCTGGGCAACTATCGACTGGCCTGGGTACGCGGCTACGACTACCAGAATTATTTGCCCAACGTGAAAAGCTACAACGAGGTCATTCGGCGCACCGGGATTCTGTCGATGCTGACCCACAACCGTGCCGACTATTACATTGATGCGCAGACTGAAGTCGATTACGTGGTCGGCCGGGCCAGGGATCCGTCGCAGTTCCGTAAAACCCATATCGCCGAACTGCCGCTGTACCTGTGCTTTGCCAATACGCCACAGGCCCGCACATTGATGGCGTTGTATGACCAGCGCATGGACCAGTTGGTGAAGAGCGGCGAGCTGAAGCCGATCTTCGAGAAGTGGAAGCAGCCGTATCCGTTCGTCTCGACGGATCACGATTGACCGGCTGGTAAAGAACCCTGTGGGAGCTGGCTTGCCAGCGATAGCGCTGGGTCAGTAACCGCAGTGGTGGCAAATATGACGCCATCGCTGGCAAGCCAGCTCCCACAGGGAACGCCGTGTTCTTGGCTTAGTTATCAAACTTTTTGATCGTTATGCCCGATAATTCAGCCTAAGCGCCTGCCCAAAGCTGCTGTTACAATGCCGCCCAGCGAATCTTCAGACTTTTTTAGATCAGGAGCACACCGGTGCCTGTCGTTTTTGTCGCCGCTTCCAAGCTGCCAACGCCTTTTGCGCAATTCACCATGCACGGTTTTCTCGATGAAGCCACCGGCCGCGAGCACGTTGTGCTGAGCCTGGGTGATTTCGCCGACGGTGCCCCGGTACTCGGCCGGTTGCACTCCGAATGCCTGACGGGCGATGCCTTGTTCAGTCAGCGTTGCGACTGCGGCTCGCAACTCGAAGGCGCGCTCAAAGCCATCGCCCGTGAAGGTCGTGGCGTGCTGCTGTACTTGCGTCAGGAAGGTCGTGGCATCGGGCTGTTGAACAAGATCCGCGCCTACGAATTGCAGGACGGCGGCGCCGACACCGTTGAAGCCAACGAGCGTCTGGGTTTCGCCGCCGACCAGCGCGACTACGCCATGTGTCTGCCGATGCTCGAGCATCTGGGCGTCAAGTCATTGCGACTGATGACCAACAACCCGCGCAAGGTCAAAGCCTTGACCGACATGGGCATCACCGTCGCCGAGCGCGTGCCGCTGCACACCGGGCACAACCCGCACAACAAACTCTACCTGGCGACCAAGGCCAGCAAGCTCGACCACATGATGGGCAACGAGCATCAGGGCGAGGTCGACCGCGCGTGACCCGCGGTCAGGTGCGCCGTCGCCTCAGCGTCGACTGGTGGAAATACCTGGCGCTGGCGCTGGTGCCGTTGTTTGTCTTCAACGCACTGTTCGGTGAGGGCGAAGGGATCATGCCGGTGCTGGCGATGCCGTTCTTTATCGCCGGCGTGGCGTCGATGTTTGTCAGCCTGAAGTTTTTCGGCCGTTATAAACACGCACTGATCGCCACCCAGAAAGCCCTCGATACCCCTGAAGAACCTGCGGCGTGGATCGCTCTCGCGGCGCGTCGTCGCAGCGCCTTCCTTGTGGCTGCGCTGCCGGCGTGGATCGGAGCGCTAGCGGTGTTCGTCGGCCTCGAAGCAGTGCCGTTGATGCTGCTGGCGTTGTCCACGGCAGTGCTGTTCTACCTCTACCGTATTCCGCGTCAACTCGGTTGATGCGCCAACTCTGGCTGGCGGTTCTGCTGCTGGCCGCCAATGCTCCGGCGCTGGCGAGTCTGCGCGTGGTCAGCCTCGCGCCGTCTCTGTCGGAAATCGTCGTTGAACTGGATTCAGCCGACCTGCTGGTCGGCGTGCTGGATGCCGGCGAGCGTCCGGCGGCCCTTGCCGGGGTGCCTTCCGTTGGCCGCTATGGCCAGCTCGACATGGAGCAACTGCTCAGCCTGAAACCCGATCTGTTGTTGCTCTGGCCCGGCAGTGTCGGCCCGGCACAGCGTGATCAGCTCAAGCGGTTAAACATCCCCACATTCGTCGCCGAACCGCACAGCCTTGAACAGCTTTCCGGGCAGATCGAAGCGATTGCCGCTCAACTGGGTCGGCCTGAGCGGGGGCTGAAGTTGGCGGCGGATCTGCGCAAGACACTTGATGGCCTGCGCCAGCGCTATCGTCGCGACACGCCGCTCAAGGTGTTCTATCAAGTCTGGGACAAGCCGCTGTATACGGTGGGCGGAGGGCAGATCATCAGCGATGCGCTGCAGGTGTGCGGGGCGCGCAACGTGTTCGCCGACCTGAGTCTGCCGGCGCCGCAGGTGAGTATTGAAGCCGTGTTGCAGCGCAATCCCGAGGTGATTCTGGCGAGTGATCAGGCGCAGCTCGATGCGTGGAAATCCTGGCCGCAGGTGGCGGCGGTGACGCAGGGGAAACTGCTGCTTGTCACTGACAAGGGCCTGGAAAGGCCCAGCTGGCAGATGATCGATGCGACAGCCAAGCTCTGCCACCTCATCGCGCCTGACCGATAACCTGTGGTGAGGGGATTTATCCCCGACCGGCTGCGTAGCAGCCGTAAACCGGTGAGCTCAATCTGGCTGATTCACTGAGGTGTCTGTATTGGGGCTGCTTCGCAACCCATCGGGGATAAATCCCCTCGCCACAGTTGATCGAGGTTGATCTTAGAGTTGCGGCGTCCAAGTGACGCCAAACATCCACGCCCGACCTTCCTCGCGATAACCATACTGGCTGCCGTCATAGCTGTAGTTCGCCCGGCTGTAGCCCTTGTCCAGCAGGTTATCCACCTTCAGATCCAGCTTGATCTCGCGGTTCAGTGCCCAGCTGCTGCGCAAGCCGAACAATGCATAGCCGCCCAACGACTGCCGGTTATCCCGGTCGTCATAGCTGCTGCTTACCACCTGCCAACTGGCGCCGAGGCTCAGACGGTCGAACTGCCGATCCAGATCCCAACTCAAGGTCCGCCGCGCACGCCGCGCCAGGGTATGGCCAGTATCGCGGTCGCGTGGGTCAATGATCGATACGCCAAGGTTGCTCTGCCAGCCGAACAGTTGCTGTTTCAGCGCCGCTTCAAAACCGTTGATCCGCGCTGAGGCGACGTTCTCGGGTCGTGAATTGCTGCCGAAAATGATCGCGTCTTCCAGGTCCGTACGGTAAATCGAGGCTTCGAGACGGCTGCTGTCGTTCAACTGGCTGCGCCATTGCAGCTCGTAGCTTTTCGAGGTTTCCGGTTTCAGATTCGGGTTGCTGAAATCCGGGTAGTACAGATCGTTGAAGGTCGGCGCGCGGAAGCCTTCGCTGTAGCTCAGCAACAGGTCGTTGTCTGGGTTCAGCGGCAGAGTGAACGTACCGCTCCAGGTGTTCTGGCTGCCGAATTGCTGGTTGTCGTCGTGACGCAGGCCCAGTTCGGTGGAGAAGCTGTCGGCCTGATAGCGATGCTGGATGAACGCGGCGCGGTTCCAGCGGCTGTCCTCATCGAACGCGGTGCTGCTGTTGACCCGGTCTTCATACCAGTCGCCACCAAGGATCAGGCTGTTACGTGCATCCAGTGTCAGGTCGTTCTGCCAGTTCACCGAGTCGCGGTAGGTGTTGAACACCGTGCGTTCATCGCTAAGCTTGTCGAGGGTCTTCTCGCGGTTCTCGGTATGGCCGAATTCGACGCGGGTTTTCCAGGTTTCGTTGATCCGGGCATCGACGTAACTGCTGACGCTGCTGACGTTGAAATCGCTGTAAGGCTGCTGCTGCACCGATTCGAAAGTATTCATGTCAAAACGACCGAATGGGTTGTCGAATTCGCTCTTGCCACGGTTATCCAGCAGGTTGGCACCGACTTCGATGTCATCAGTCAGTGCATGACTGAGACTCAGGCTGAGAGACTTGTTGCGGTAAGCATCGTGATCGCTATCGCTGGGATATGACTCGTGGGTGCGATCAATGCCGGCGGTTTCATCGAGACTGGCGCCGAGGTTGAAGCGGGTTTTGTCATCGCCGCCAGACAAGCCGAGGCTGCGCTCCAAGGTCTGGTTGCTGCCGACGCCAGCATGCAGGCGCGGCTGCAAACCCTGCTCAGTGCCGCGCCGGGTGAAGATCTGAATCACCCCGCCAATCGCGTCGCTGCCGTAAATCACCGAACGCGAACCGCGCAGCACTTCAACGCGCTCGATCTGCTCGATGTTCAGGTGTTGCAGGTTGCTGTCGCCGGAAGTGGAACTGCCGATGCGCTGGCCGTCGACCAGCACCAGACTCTGCGCCGACTGCGTACCGCGAATATAAATCCCGGGCAGGCTGCCGCGCCCGCCGGCCTGCGCCACCTGCACGCCCGGCACCCGACGCAGCAGGTCTGGCACATCGCTCGGTTGCAGGCGGTCGATGTCTTCGCGGGTAAATACAGTGTTGGCCGCGCTGCTGTCGTTGCGTGTTTCGACCTGGCGGTTGGCGCTGATCAGCGTGTCAGGCAGCTTCAGCGCTTGATCGCGTTCGAAGGTGTCGGCGAGGGCGCTGGCGGCTGGCAGCAGAAGGAAGGGCAGGGCGAGGCGCGAGAGTTTCATCGGGCAGTCCAATGGTGTTTCAGGTGTTCACAAATTTTTGGAGTTCTACAAAACACTGTGGGAGCGGGCTTGCCCGCGATGAGGCCGGCACATTCAACATCAATGTTGACTGTGCCGACGCCTTCGCGGGCAAGCCCGCTCCCACATGGGGTATTGCATGTATCCAGCGATTTAGCGGTTGAGCAGTTCCAGACGCTCGCGGATCGACGCTTCGATTCCGGCCTCATCCAGCCCGCACTCCGCCAGCATCTGCGCCGGTTTCGCGTGCTCGACGTAGCTGTCCGGCAAGCCCAGATGCAGCATCGACTTGAGAATATTCTCGCGTGCGAGAAATTCGCTGACCGCGCCACCGGCGCCGCCCATGATCGCGTTCTCTTCGATCGTCACCAGCAACTCGTGGCTGCCGGCAATCTCGCGCACCAGTGCCTCATCCAGCGGTTTGACGAAACGCATGTCGACCACCGTCGCATCCAGCTTCTCGGCGACTTTCAGCGCCTCGGTCAGTTGCACGCCGAACACCAGCAGAGCGACGTTGCTGCCCTGGCGACGGACGATGCCCTTACCTATTTCGATAGGCTCGAGATCTTTCTCGATGGTCGCATTCGGGCCGCTGCCGCGCGGGTAACGCACCGCCGCCGGGCCGTTGTACAGGTGGCCGGTGGTGAGCATTTTGCGCAATTCGTTCTCATCGCTCGGAGTCATGATGAGCATGCCCGGGATGCAACGCAGGTACGACAGATCGAAACTGCCGGCGTGGGTCGGGCCGTCTTCGCCTACCAAGCCTGCACGGTCAATGGCGAACAGCACGTCGAGGTTCTGCACCGCCACATCGTGGACGAGTTGATCGTAGCCACGCTGGAGGAATGTCGAGTAGATCGCCACCACCGGTTTCGCGCCTTCGCAGGCCATGCCGGCAGCGAACGTCACCGCGTGCTGTTCGGCAATCGCCACGTCGAAGTAGCGCAGCGGGAAGCGTTCGCTGAACGCCACCAGATCCGAGCCTTCCTTCATTGCCGGGGTAATCCCGACCAAGCGTGGATCAGCCGCCGCCATGTCACACAGCCACTCGCCGAACACTGCCGAATACTTCGGCCCGCCGGCTTTCTTCGGCGCAGCGGCCGGGGCGTCCAGCGGTTCGAGTTTGGTGATTGCGTGGTAACCGATCGGGTCGACTTCCGCCGGGGCGAAGCCTTTACCTTTTTTGGTGACGATGTGCAGGAACTGCGGGCCTTTGAGGTCACGCATGTTGCGCAGCGTAGCGATCAGCGTTGGCAGGTCGTGGCCGTCGATCGGGCCGATGTAGTTCCAGCCCAGCTCTTCGAACAGCGTGCCGGGGACCAGCATGCCTTTTGCGTATTCTTCGGTGCGACGGGCGATTTCCCAGGCGCCTGGCAGGCGCGACAGGACTTTCTTGCTGCCCTCACGCATGCTCGCGTAGGTGCGGCTGGAAAGGATCTTCGCCAGATAGTTCGATAGACCGCCGACGTTGCGCGAGATCGACATGTCGTTGTCGTTGAGGATCACCAGCATGTTGGCGTCGACTTCCGGCGCATGGTTCAGCGCCTCGAAGGCCATGCCCGCCGTCAGTGCGCCGTCGCCGATCACGGCAATCGCCTTGCGATCACTGTTTTGCAGGCGGGCGGCAATCGCCATGCCCAGCGCTGCACTGATCGAGGTGCTGGAGTGGCCGACGCCAAAGGTGTCGTACTCGCTCTCGGAGCGGCGCGGGAAAGCGGCGATGCCATTCTTCTGGCGCAGGGATTCCATGCGCTCGCGGCGACCGGTGAGGATTTTGTGCGGATACGCCTGATGACCGACGTCCCACACCAGCCGGTCGTCCGGGGTGTCGAAGACGTAATGCAACGCGATGGTCAGCTCGATGACGCCCAGGCCGGCACCGAAATGCCCACCGGTCTGGCCGACCGTGTAGAGCAATTCCAGGCGCAACTCATCGGCCAGGGTTTCCAGCTCGGCTTCGCCTAACCGGCGCAGGCCGTCCGGCGTATTCGCGCGGTCGAGCAGGGGCGTGGTCGGGCGCTTGCGGGGAATCTCATGAAACGTCGTGGGCATCAGGCGAATCGTTATAGGTATAAAAGATGCGGCAGTTTACCTGATGCATCGCCCCCTGCCCACGCGTTGGTCTTTTTTGGCTGATTCGCCGTCAGTTGCGGCGCTCGACGATATACCGGGCCAGCTCGCGCAACGGCTCGGCTGCCGCGTCAAACGGTCGCAGGGCGTGCAGGGCCTGATCGCGCAGTTCCAGGGCATAGGCCTTGGCGGCGTCCAGACCGAGCAGGGCCGGGTAGGTCGGCTTGTCGCGGGCAATGTCGGCGCCCTGGCGTTTGCCGAGGGTTTCGGTATCGCTTTCGACGTCGAGGATGTCGTCCTGCACCTGGAAGGCGAGGCCGATGGCCTGTGCATAAGTCTGCAGGGCCTTGAGTTCCTCCTGCTCGGCCCGGCCGCTGGCCAGGGCGCCGAGTTTGACGCTGGCCTCGATCAACGCGCCGGTCTTGTGCCGGTGCATCTGTTCGAGGGCTTTCTGATCGAGCTTCAGGCCAACCGAGCCGAGGTCGATGGCCTGACCGCCGACCATACCCGCCGGGCCTGCCGCATGCGCCAGCGTTGTGACCTGTTGCAGGCGAATGTCTGTGCTCAGATCGCTCAGGCGCGGGTCGAGCAGGGCGCTGAAGGCCAGGCTCTGCAAGCCGTCACCGGCGAGAATCGCGCAGGCTTCATCGAATTTCTTGTGGGTGGTCGGCTGACCGCGACGCAGATCGTCGTCGTCCATCGCCGGCAAATCGTCGTGCACCAGCGAATAGGCGTGGATCAGTTCAACGGCGCAGGCCGCGCCGTTGGCCTGCTCGGGCTTGCCACCGAGGGCTTCGCATGCGGCATAGGCCAGTAGTGGACGCACGCGTTTGCCGCCGTTCATCACGCTGTAGCGCATCGCTTCGTAGAGGCGCGCCAGTTCCGGCAGCGGGGCGTTGAACAGGGTTTCCAGGGCCGCGTTGACCCGCGCCTGACTGGTCGCCGAATACGCTGCAATCATTCTGGCTGTTCCGCGTCGAAGGGTTCCTCGGCGAGTTCGCCATCGCGCTCCAGCAGCACTTGCACCTTCTGCTCGGCTTGCGCCAGCGCTGCCTGGCAGTCACGGGTCAGACCGATGCCCTGCTCGAAAGCGGTCAGCGAGTCTTCCAGCGACAATTCACCATTCTCCAGACGCTCGACCAGTGTTTGCAGGTCGGCGAGGGACTGTTCGAAATCCAGTGCAGCTTTTTTGCGGGCCATGGCGGCGATTTCCGGTTGACGTTAAACCGGCGCGACACTAGCAGATAGGGGGGTTATGGGCAAATGAGGTACCTGGTCCAAGGCCGTGCACATAACCCTGTGGCGAGGGGATTTATCCCCGATGGGTTGCGCAGCAACCCCAAAAACAGCCGACCGGTTTTTTCAGGGAAAACCGTGGGTAACGGTTTACGACTGCTTCGCAGCCGATCGGGGATAAATCCCCTCGCCACAGGTTTTTTAGGGATTCATGAAGGTTAAGGCTTATTCGGCTCATTTTGTGAGCCGAATAAGAGCGCTATTCTGCTCACGCTCAACAACACTGCGTGATTCTCACCGCAAATCCAGATGTATCCGATTGTTAAAAAACTGCCGAATGGCTAATCTTCGCGCCTTCTACGACCCGACAGTCACGGGTCTTTCAGACGAAACGCAGTTTTCACCGCTGTGAAGTACCGAGGATCAGGTGCAAGGTTTCGTTCAGGCATGGCAGGAGGCATTACATGCGTTCATTTCTTATGCTGCTGATCGGGTTGGCCTGCGCGCCCGCGCTGCTGGCCGCGCCGACTGCCGAGTTGGCGGAACCGGTGGGCGGCTGGCGTTATCACGGTTTGCTCGACCGCACGGAAAACCCGCAAGTCGCCTACCCGACGCCGCCGATCGATCGCGGCATCCAGCGTAATCGCACAATGATCGAAGGCCAGCTCAAAGCCATCGGCCATATGCGCCCGCCGCACAGCCTCGCCGTCAACGGCAATCCCCTGAATCTGTACACCGACGACCAGGGGCGATTTGCCCGCCCGTATGCGTTTGGCGCGGGGTCGAACAGCGTCGAGGTGATCAGCGCCGAAGGCCAGTCGCTCAAGCGCGTGCAATTTTATGAAGCAAATAACCTGCGCACGCCGGCGAAAATTCGTCTTGTCTTGGGATGGGACGATCCGAAAGCCGAACTTGATCTGCACATTGTCACGCCCGATGGCCAGCATGCCTTTTGGGCGCGGCCGGCGCTGAGCAACGGCGGCGGTCTCGACCCGGATGGCGTCGATGGTCCCGGTCCGGAGATGTTCACCATGACCGCGCCGCTGCATGGCACCTATCTGGTTTACGTCAACTATTGGGGCAACTACGGTAACGGCGGCTATAACTTTGATGAGACCAGCAACCAGAACGAGGTGATTACCTCGCAAATCACGCTGGTGCTCAACGAAAACACCGTCGACGAAAAACGCGAGACCTTCATCGTGCCCCTGCGGGCGATCGGTGATCTGCTGCTGGTCAAGACTTTCAACTATTAAGCATCCCGCCACGGATGAAATCGGGCTTTGAGAAGATGAGCGATAACATTGTTACTTCGGCTGCCGACACGCCAGCGGCCAAACCTTCGCGGCGCTGGCCTTTGCTGCTGGCCGGGTTGTGCCTGGTGGCCGGCGTGGCGGGTGGCTTTGGCTGGCTGCTGCTCAAGCCCAAGGCACCGCCGGCGGAATTGGCCAGCGACAAGCTTGGCCTGAGCCGTCCGGATGCGTTGCTCGAAACCCGCTCCCTGAGCCAGTTGCCCAAAGACCTGCTGACGGTGCCGTTCCTCAAGGCCACGCTCACCGAAGATTTCGTCTTCTATTACGAAACCCACGCCGACCGCCTGGGCCTGATCGGCAGTCTGCGCCGGATCATCTACGAGCATGATCTGAAGTTGCAGGACAGCCTGATCGAACAGCTTTTCGATCAACCCGCGGACGTTGCGCTGTGGCGCGGCGCTGATGGCCGCTTGAAGGATTTCCTGCTGGTGATGGATCGCGGCGGGCTGGCGAAACTGCTGGAGCCACTGGCGAAAGTCGCGCTGGATGACACGCAGCTTAGCCAGATGGGTG
This sequence comes from Pseudomonas sp. FW305-7, assembly GCF_058786735.1. Classification (NCBI taxonomy): domain Bacteria; kingdom Pseudomonadati; phylum Pseudomonadota; class Gammaproteobacteria; order Pseudomonadales; family Pseudomonadaceae; genus Pseudomonas; species Pseudomonas sp. FW305-7. The sequence goes on along the minus strand of NZ_JBYSZA010000005.1, from coordinate 193,848 downwards.
AACTCAAGGTCGGTGGCGATACCGTGCCCCTGTATCAACTGACCTACAACGCCAGCAAAGCCCTGTTGTTCGCCTCCCACGGCGACAAACTGGTGGTGCTGTCCAATCCGGCCAAGTATTACGACCCCGAAAGTGGCGTCTCCGAAGAGTCGGGCCATGTTTCGCCGCAAGCGCTGGCGGCCCTGCTCAACGGTGAAAAACTGTTCCCGGAAGCCTTCGGCCTGCCAGCAAAAACCCCTGAGACCAAACAGCGTCTCTCGGTCAACTCCAGCGTCCTCGCCATGGGTTATCAGCGCTTTATCCCGAACTTCGCCGGGCTGCGTTTCGACATGGACGACAAGGGCTGGCACAGCTACCTGGCCATGGACGAACTGGACAACCAGCCGGACTTCGATTTCAAACCGGTGTGGCAAGCGATGCCGCTGGGCGCCAGTGCTTGCGTGACCTTGCCGGTCGCGGCTGAACCGCAAAAGCCGTTGCTGGTGAAACTCGGCGCCGAAGAAGCCGTCGCGCAGACCCTCACCGAGCATGTGGCTGGTGCTGCGGGCCTGTGCTGGTACGCCGATTCACGTTTGTACACGCCATTGCTGGTCGCCAGTCTGAAGGACGAGGACAGCAGCAAACTCGACGGCGACCTCGGCAAACTGTTCGGCTCGATGGTCGGTGCATTCGAGTCCAACGTTGAAGAAAACGTCTTCCCGGTGGTCGAGAAACAACAAGGTCAGAGCCACGTCTGGCAGCGTCAGGTCAGCTCCAATTTCGGCCCCTATGCGGCGAAGACTGCCGAGAATCCGGACGCGATCAGCGGCAAGGCGTTCATGAAAGTCAGCCTCGCCCGCCACGGCTCGACACTGCTGTTTTCTCTCGACGACAAACTCGTCGACAAGGCTCTCGGCACGCTCGACAAACGCTTCCCGCCGATGGCCGACGTACTGCCCAAAGACGTGCTGATGCCGATCTACTTCGGCCCGGATTCGATGGCGCAACTGATGCAGCAGGAAACCCTCGACAGCCTGCCGCAGGACATGGAACCGGTGTTCTACAACGCCGCGCAAACCTACCTGATCCCGAAACTGCGCACCCTCGGTGGCTACGGCAAATATGCCCTGACCCTGCCCGAAGGCAGCGAGCCTGACGGCCACTGGCAGTGGTTGCCGCTGGAATGGAAAGCGCTGTGACGGCACTGATCCGCAGCCTCGGCCTGCTCGCGCTGTTGCTCAGCGCGGGTGCCCGAGCCGTCGAGGCGCCTGCACTGGATCCGGCGCAATCCCAAGTGTTCCGCGCTTGGTTCGTGCGCATCGCTCAGGAGCAACTGAGTCAAGGCCCGAGCCCGCGCTGGTATCAGCAGGACTGCGCCGGGCTGGTGCGTTTCGCCGCCAACGAAGCGCTGAAGGTTCACGACGACAAGTGGCTGCGCAGCAATGGCCTGTCCAATCGCTACCTGCCGCCAGAGCTGACGCTCAGCGATGAGCAGCGCAAGCTCGCCCAGCAATGGCAGCAGGGCGGCGGCAAGGTCGGGCCGTACGTCAACGCGATCAAACTGATTCAGTTCAACAGCCATCTGGTCAGCCGTGACGTGTCTCAGGCACGCCCCGGCGACCTGATGTTTTTCGATCAGGGCGACGACCAGCACCTGATGATCTGGATGGGCCGCTACATCGCCTATCACACCGGCACGACCACCCCCACTGACAACGGCATGCGTTCGGCAAGCCTGCAGCAACTCATGACATGGAAGGACACCCGATGGATACCCGACGCAGCCAACCCCAACTTCATCGGCGTCTATCGACTGAACTTTCTCTCCCAATGACCGGTGCCCGCATGCTGCGACTCTGCGCTCGAATTTCCCTGCTGCTGGCGCTGTTGTTGCCATTGGCGACCGTCAACGCTGAAGACTCGGTGGAGCCAAGCGGCTACACGCCGGTCTCCGGTGAAAGCTTCTTCCTGCTCGCCGACAGCAGTTTCGCCGCCGACGAACAGGCGATGGTGCGCCTTGAAGCGCCGGGCCGCGACTACCGCCGGTTCCGCATGGAACCGTACGGCGGCGCGGACATTCGCGTGTATCGCATCGACAAGCCGCTGGACTTCCTCAAGCGCCAGAAGAACCTGCACCGCGTGGTCAGTGACGGTCAGTTCAAGGGTGAAGGCCTGTCCAATACCCTCGCGTATCTGTGGGACAACTGGTACCGCAAATCCCGTCGGGTGATGCAGCGTGCGTTCTCCTACGAATCGCGCAAACAGGTCACCGAGGAAGTGCCGGAACTGAAGATGGGGAATGCCATCGCCGCGCCGACGCCGTACGACGCACAGCCGCAATTTGCGCTGATCCCGGGTCTGCCGGTGGTCAGCCAGTTCCGTTATCCGCTGTGGCAGGCCAAGCCGATTCAGCCGCCGGCCGGGGTCAATCTGGCCGGCTCTTCCAGCGACTTCGTCAGCGTCGCGCCGGGCAACGTCTACATCCCTCTGGGCAACCTGAAGCCGGGTCTGTATCTGGTCGAAGCACTGATCGGCAAGTACCGCGCGACCACCATGGTTTTCGTCTCCAACACCGTTGCCGTCAGCAAGATTGCCGGTGATGAGTTGCTGGTCTGGGCTGCGCGCAAACACGAAGGCAGTTCGGTGCCGAAGGTCAATGTGCTGTGGACCGATGGACTCGGCGTGATGAGCAGCGGCGCCACCGATGCCGATGGTTTGCTGCGCCTGAAACACGTCAGCCCTGAGCGTTCGTTTGTGATCGGCGAAGACGAAGAGGGCGGGGTGTTCGTCTCCGAGAACTTCTATTACGACAGCGAAATCTACGACACCAAACTCTATGCCTTCACCGACCGGCCGCTGTATCGCCCGGGCGATTGGGTGTCGCTGAAAATTGTCGGTCGCGAGTTCAAGAATGCACGGGATTCGGTGTTGCCGGGGGCGGCCGATGTCACTGTCAGCGTGCTGGATGCGACGGGTACCGAATTGCAGCGTCTCGATTTGAAACTCGATTCGAAGGCCGGCACTCAGGGCCGTTTCCAGTTGCCGGATAACGCCGTGGCCGGTGGTTACGAGATTCGTTTCAACTATAAGGATCAGGCCTACAGCAGCGCCTTCCGCGTTGCCGAGTACATCAAGCCGCACTTTGAAATTTCGCTGAATCTGGCCAAGCAGGAATACCGCACGGGCGAACCGGTCAAGGGCAGCCTGGTGCTGCTCTACCCAGACGGTAAACCGGTGGCCAACGCCAAGCTGACCCTGAGTCTGCGTGCCCAGCAATTGTCGATGGTCGACAACGAGCTGCAATACCTTGGGCAATTCCCGGTGGAACTGACCAGCACCGAACTGACCACCGACAGCAAGGGCAACGCGACCCTCGACCTGCCGGCGGCCGATAAACCGAGCCGCTACATGCTCACCGTGTTTGCCAGCGATGGCGCGGCTTATCGGGTCAAGACCACCAAGGAAATCCTCATCGACCGGGGCGCGGCAAGCTTCCGCTTGAGCGCGCCGCAACGCTTCAGTGCCGTCAATGACAAGGTTGCGTTCAGCTACGCCAACGAGGGCGGCACCGAGCAGAGCAAAGCGGTCACGCCGAGCAGTTACGCCTGGGTGCGTCTGGAAGACCAGAGCACCGGCGAGGGCAAGCTTGCGGCCAAGGACAAAGGTTTCAGCATTGCCTTCGAGCGTCCGGGTACTTACAACCTGACATTGAAGGATCAACACGGTCGCGTACTCGGTGCCACCGGCCACTCGGTCACTGGCGATGGCGTCAAAGCGGTGCCGGGCACCGTGGAAATCGTCCTCGACAAACCGGAGTACAAGTCCGGCGATGAAGCGCTGGCGTTGATCACCTTCCCGGAGCCAGTGAGCGATGCACTGCTGTCGCTGGAACGCGACAAGGTCGAAGCCACCGCGCTGCTGGCCAAGGGTGGCGACTGGCTGAAACTGGAAAAACTCAGCGACACCCAATACCGCGCGCGCATCCCGGTGAAGGACAACTTTGCGCCGAACCTGACCTTCTCCGTGCTGTACACCAAGGGTGGCCAGTACAGCTTCCAGAACGCCGGGATCAAGGTGATTGCCCCGCAAATCGACGTGGCGATCAGCACTGACAAAGCGGTTTATCTGCCGGGTGATACCGTCACCGTCGACCTGACCACGCAGTTCGCCGGCAAAGCGATACCGGCGCACCTGACCGTCAGCGTGGTCGATGAAATGGTCTACGCGCTGCAACCGGAAGTTGCGCCGACCATCGACCAGTTCTTCTACCACCCACGCCGCAACAACGTGCGTACCAGCGCCAGCCTGTCGTTCATCAGTTACGACGTCGCGTTGCCGGGCAGCCCCGGCGCGCCGGGCAAGGCCAACCGCAGCGAGCGCGGAGTGAAAGTGCTGGAGCGTCCGCGTCGCGAAGACGTCGACACCGCCGCATGGCAACCAGAGTTGTTGACCGGTGCTGACGGCAAAACCCGTTTCACCTTCAAGATGCCGGACTCGCTGACCCGCTGGCGCATCACCGCGCGGGCGATTGCCGATGACGGTCAGGTCGGGCAGAAGAAGCAATTCGTCCGCTCGGAAAAACCGCTGTACCTGAAGTGGAGCGGCCCGAGCAAATTCCGCAAGGGCGATCAGCCGCAACTCGGCGTGTTCGCGTTCAGCCAGGCCGAGAAACCGGTCAAGGCTGAACTCGTCACGCACTACGCGGGCGCCGAACAACGCCTGCCGGTGACCCTGAACAACGGCATCAACTACCTGCCGCTGCCGGCGTTTGCCTTGGCCTCCGGCGAGTGGACGGCGGAGCTGGTGCAGGACGGCAAAACTGCCGATGCCCTGGCTGTACGCCTGAGTGCGACGGGTGACGGCTGGCAAGTAACGCAGACCCAGAGCCTCGACGTGGCCAGCGGCGACACACCGCTAAGCCTGCCGACGGACGCCACTGACATTCGCCTGCGTCTGGATGACAGTCCGCAAGCGCTGTTCCGGTCCGCCCTCGATGATCTGCTCAGCTACCCGTACGGCGGCGTCGAGCAGACGGCCAGTCGTTTGTTGCCGTTGAGCATCGCTTATCCATCGCTGGCGTCGAACCCGCAAATCCGCGATCGCTTGCGTCTGATCATGCAGAACAGCCGTTTGCGTCTGGTGCAAATGGCCGGGCCGTCGGCGAGCTTCACCTGGTGGGGTTACGACGGTGAGCCTGACGCGTTCCTTACCGCGTACGCCTATTACGCCGACTGGAACGCCAGCCAGGTGCTGGAATTGACCCTGCCGCCGGAGCATTGGCAGCGGGTGCTGGAGGTCTATGCCAAGCAGGCGCCGAACACGCCGCTGCTGCAACGGGCGCTGATTCTGTCGTTCGCCAAGCAGATGCATCTGCCGGTGAACACGCTGCTCAGCGGTTTGATGGACGATCTGGCCAAGGCTGGTGAAGGCAACGCCGAAACCCTGATGGACGATGGCGGAGACAGTCTGGTGATGAGCGATCCGCAATCGGCACTCGGTCTGGCTGCGGCGCGAGTCTTGACCGCGTCGCTGGCCACGCAATCGAAAGTGGCATTGCCCGAAACGTTCAATCGTCAGGTAGGTGCGGCGCAACAACGTCTGTCGGTCAGCTCGCAGCCCTTCGCCGAGGCGCTGAATCTGTCGCTGCAACCGTTTGATCAGGCGCGTGCGACGGCATTGCTGCAACGTCTGCTGCCGCAGCAATCGACCCTTGAGCGGGCGCTGGCGCTGAGCTGGTTGCAACGCAGCATCGCGCAAGCGTCGCCGACCATCGCGCTGACCCCGGGAGAAGGCTGGAAGAAAAATTACGGCGCGACCGGCGAGATGTTCTGGACATGGCAGGGCGCGACGCCGGTGCCGAGCGTGTTGTCGGTGTCCGGCACTCAGGAGCGTCCGCTGCGCGCCGCGCTGAGCTTCCAGACCCAGCAACCGGCCGTCGATCCAATGGCCGTGACCATCACCCGGCGTCTGTCGCGGCTGGTGCCGGGCGACGAAGCGTTCACCTTCAAACTGGAGGCGGTCGGCACCAAGCCTCTGTCCAGCGACAGCCTGTATCTGGACGAAGTGATCCTCACCAGCAAAGCGCCGAAGCCGCTGCGCTACGGCATGCTCGAAGTGCCGCTGCCACCGGGTGCCGATGTCGAACGCACCACGTGGGGCATCAAGTTGCAGGGCAAGGACGGCACCGAGCCGACCGCGCTGGAAAAAGCGCGCTTCGAACCGGGGCAACTGGCTTACGCGGTGCCAGTGGATGCGCTGAGCGGTGAATTGCGTCTGCGTCATCTGGTGCGTTTCTCGCAGAAGGGGCAGTTCAACCTGCCGCCGGTGCGTTTCACCCAGGTCTACGCGCCGCAACATCAGGCTCAGGAAGCGAAAGCCGCCCTCGGTCAGGTCACGGTCAACTGACATGACCCGGCCGCTGTTGTGGCTGCTGTTATGGCTGATTCCTGCGCTGGCGACGGCGCAGGATGAGCTGTTGCGCGTGGCGTACAAGGGTGAGTTGTTGTCGTTGAGTCAAACGCAGCTGATTGCTCGCGAACCGTTACCGTCTTCGCTGGATGCACCGCTGGGCAGTCTGTGGAAGTTGTTCGTTTATGCGTGGCTGGTGGATACCGGTGCACGCGAACCGGCTTATGAATGTCGCGGGCAGTCGAAAGAGGAAGTCTACTGCTGCTCGGCGGGCGGCAAGATCGAGCGTGATCAGGCACTGGTGAAATCCTGCGGGTTGTACTTTGAACCGGCGCGATTGGGCATTTCTTCTGCCGATTGGCGCACGTATTGGCAGGCTCGGCAGGCGCCGTCGTGGTTGCTGGAATTGCCTTCCGTGCAGCCGGCCATGCGGGTTTCTGTGGCTGACTTGCTCAAGGTGTTGGCTTCGCTGCCAGCGCAGGAGCAGATGCGCCGGGTGTTGCTCGATGTGGTGCTGAACGCTGCCGACGGCAATGTCGTCGGTGAACTCGGCGGACGCCTGCGGGTGAAAACCTGGAGCTGGCTCGGCGATCAGGATCGGCATTCGCGGCAGGGTGGTTTTGCTGGTTGGACGGCTGATGGCTCGCCGCTTTGGGCTGGTGGACGCGGCACCAGTCAGATGGTTCTGCGTCATTACGGCCAGGCGTTGGCGACTGTGCTGCCAGCGGCATGGCCGGCGGAGGCGGGGCGCTGCGTCGAGGTCGGGCTGTTCTCGCGCTACCCCGTCACCCGGGTTCTGGCGGGTGACCGGGTCGTAACTTCCGGCCCGTTACAGGGCGACTACCGCGTTGAATTCGCCAACGGCAATGCGCTGGATATCCACAGCGCCGGCGAACTGTTTCTGCTCAACGACAAACTCGTCGCCAGACTGGATCGCGAAGAATACGTCGCCCGGGTGCTGGAGCGCGAAGCCAAACCCGAGCCGGCCGAAGCCGCTAAAGCTCTGGCCGTGGCGATCCGCACTTATCTGCTGCAAAACGCCACGCGCAACGGCGATTGCCTGAGCATCGATGACAGCAGCACCCGCCAGCGCGTCGCCCCACGTCCAGCTTCGACCGAGTCGCGCAATATCGCCGCTTGGACCGCCGATCTGGTCCTGGCCGGCAGCACCGTCACCTATCACTCCGATCAGCCCGGCCCGGACAAACTCGCCTGGCAACAAGCGGTCGAGCAAGCCAACGCCGGTCAGCGTTACGACGCGATTCTGCTGCACGCCTATCCGCGCGCCAGCCTCAGCCGCTGGGACAACCCGGTTGCCTCCTGCGAAGCGCTGCCCGCCGCGCAAGACTGGTTGCAAAAACAGCGACGCGGCTGGCGCCCGACGCTGGAAAGCGAAACCGGCTACAACGAAGTCAGCACATTCGCCGTGTGCAAACTCGCTTTCGGCCGCCCCTTCGTCGACCGCGAACGCCAGCGCATTTACGTGCGCGGCGTCCTGACGTTGCAGGATCGCCTCGACCTGACTCACGAATATCTGCACCTGGCCTTTGAGGCACATCCCAATGGCCAGGATGAAACCTACATTGAAGGGCTCGCCCGTCACCTCTTGCTGGAATAGGCCATGACACTCCGTTATCCACAGGTCTTGCTGCTGCTCTGCACGTTGACCGCGCTATCGCCGGCAATCGCCGCCGACAGCGTCAAACTCGACACCCCGATCGGCGGCTGGCGCAGCGGCGCCCCCGAAGGCGAGGGTGAAAGCTTCCGCCAGACCGTTAACTACCCGGCCTCGTCGGTAAATACCCCGGTCGGCCAGGCCAACACCGCCCGCATCAGCGGCGAAATCAAAGCCACGCCAAAGAGCCGCGAGCCCGGCCGCTTGATCGTCAACGGCGTCAGCATGCCGTTGAAAATCGACGACAGCGGGCGCTTCGACCGCCCGTTCTCCTTCCCAAACGGCAGCAACAGCGTCGAAGTGCGCAGCCCCGACGGCCAACAACGTCACCGCACTCAGTTCCTCAACACCAGCGGCGGCGCCACCCCGGCCAAGCTGCGCGTACTGCTGGCTTGGGACAGCGACGGCACCGACCTCGACCTGCACCTGATCACCCCCGACGGCGCGCACATCTGGTACGGCGACCGCACCGCCGCCAACGGCGCAGCGCTCGACGTTGACGTGACCACGGGTTACGGCCCGGAAATCTTCGCGATGCCGGCGCCGATCAAGGGGCAGTATCTGGTGTACGTAAACTACTTCGGCGGTGGTTATCGCAGCGATGAAGACGGCAGCGATGAAGCGGTGCAACCGCTGACCACCGCGCAAGTCACGGTGATCACGGAGGAAGGAACTCCAAGCGAGAAAATGGAGACCTTCCTGGTGCCGATGCGGGCGGTGGGGGAGTTGACCTTGGTGAAGTCCTTCAGCTACCCGTGAATCACCTAATCATTTAGGAAAAACACCGCACAGGGCATTGCCTTCGTAACCGTGAACAATCGGCCCCAGCACCATGAGTGGGCCGCAGGCGTAGAGCGGGGATGACACTGTTTGTTGCGTGTCGAGCAGAACGACTTCCCTGCCGAATTCGTCGCTGCCAAAGGATTGCTCGTAGTACGAACTGCACACCGGCAGCTTCAACGGCACCGGGATCACCAGCGCCCAGACCGTGATCCCGCACCATTCGCGGGTGGGAGTTGATGTTGCTGTTCGGGTGATTTGCGGGGTGATCGAGCGGTAACTTTGCGCTCTGTAGGCATCGGTTTTCAGTGTGACTTTTTCCGGGAGGGAGATGCCTACTCCGACGCATGCGGAAAGACAGAGGTACAGCGTTATTGCGGCGGCGGATTTCAGTTGTGAACTCAAAGTGCGGGGGATCAATTTCTAACTTCCTTGTGGAGTGATTCTCGGACTTATAGCTTGGCCAACTACGTTGGACGGCTACTTAAAGGGTTTCCAGCAAACCAATGGCAATGTGGTTGTCGAGTTGCTGGCGATGGCGCTTTTCAGGATTTCGGTTTCTGCTACGGACGCGCTACGCCAGCCCCAGATACAACGAACGCAACGTCTGCACCCGATTGCGTCCCTGATGCTTGGCGCCATAAAGCGCCTGATCCGCCTCAGAAAGCAGCCGCGACAGGTCGTAACCCGATTCATGGGTGGTGACCACGCCGATACTGACGCTGAGCAGACCCGGTTCCAGAATGGAGAGCCGGGCGAAGGCGTGGCGGACTCGCTCGGCAATCTCCAGCGCAGTCGGCTCATTGCATGCACCGAGCAGGCAGGCAAACTCCTCGCCGCCGATGCGCCCGAAAACATCCTCCTCACGCAGGCTATCCATCAGGACACCGCTGAACGCGATCAACGCCTGATCGCCGACAGGATGGCCGTAGGTGTCGTTCAAACGCTTGAAGTGATCCAGATCGCAAAGCAGCAACGCCGCCGGTTCGGCCCGCTGCTGACTGTCGTCCAGCAAGTGGGTGGCGTGCAGCATGAAGGCTCGACGATTGCCGATGCCGGTCAATGGATCGCTGAACGCCGCAGCCCTGAGTTTCAGCTCGGCGCGCTCTTTGACCATCGCCAGAGTGATGTAAGCGATGCCAATGACATACAACATCGACTCAAACAGCATGAACGAAAAGAACGGTACGCCTTCACCGTTGCCGAGCAAGGCTTTGGTCACCGGCAAGCCGTCATCGGTGGCACTGCGCACGGCGTAGAACACGGTATGCGAAACCGTCAGCAGCAACGCTGGCATGAATGCGACGTCCAGGCTGTGGCGGCTGCGCCAGAGTTCCAGCGTCGTCAATACGCCGTAACCGAATGCCAGCAGCGAATAGACCAACACACGGTTCGGCATCGAATGGTAGAAGGCCGGTATCAGACACATCAGCAGCCAGATCACGCAGCCAGCCAGAATCCCCGGCAAGCAAGGCTTGCGACCGACCAGTGTGCGCATGGCCGTCCAGTTGAACGCTGCACTGAGCAGCAGAACAACGTTGCCGAAAAGGATCGGAATGAAATCGGCGCCCCGATCACGCCAACTGACCAGCACCACACCCAGCGCCCCCAGCAACATCATGCCGCCGAGGTAGGCCAGTGAAGGTTCACGGGTTTCGCGATACCAGGCGTGCAGGGTCAGCAGTCCCATCAAAAAGAAGACGAAGACCGAAACGACCAGCAGGGTCGGGATATGCAGGACCATTCCATGGATTCCCGTGGGGCTCAATACCGGAATCCGGCCGGTGAAGGGGATGCGGGTAATTACAGAGGGGTGGTGATTGGGCCGGGATTTAGCACCGAGGCGGTGGAATTGGCAAGTGCTGGCTGCGCAGGGATTCACCGGAATCCCTCCAGGCTCAACCCTGTTTCCGCGTTTCACGGCGTGGTATCGGTACTGGAGATTTGGGGCATCAAGGAAACGCCGAAATGCTCGTCGCCTGGTCCTGACGCCGCATCGACACAACCTGCGGGCGTCACGCTGACGCTTACTGGCGTTGCGCCTCAAATACGGCTTAGAAATCTTCGGTCGTAACTGACGCATTGATATAAAAGAATGTTATTTCTGACCAAGATTCACGCCTGTTTACGGGCGTTTCTTCGGAGCCCATTCCTAACACATACCAAAGCTGCGTATTGTTATCACGATAAGAAAAAAATGATGAATCCCAGCCGCAACAGATATACCGCAGCTTGGGCATTGCGAAGCTGCCGCTCATGTAGCGTTCAGCCGCAAGTGCATCCGAGCCTTTGACGCGATATCGAGCATTGAGCGGTTTGCCCAACTGTTCGTTGTCTTGAGTACATTCCAGAAATTCGACGAAGGCAGGCTTGTCGCTGAGTTTCGCCAGAAAATCCCCACATTGCGGTCCGGCCATCGCGCTGCCAGCCAACAGGGATAAGCCAGCGAAGACAAGTCCGCTAATCAGTCTGCTCATGTAGTTATCCACGATAAGTGCGCCAACGTATTTTCCTCGTGCTTCTCTCATACGATCAGGCGGCGAGGCCATGTATTGGGCGCCTATTGATACAGCGTCACACTGCTCAAGTTATCAGGAAGATTATTTCAGACATTAAAAAGCCGGCTTGTGGCCGGCTTCTCGGGGACTGGCTTGGTTTATTTTTGGTAAACCGCGCCAGCCTTCAAAACGTACACCCGGATCTGCGTCCGGCTGTGGGACTTGGTCAGACGTTGGTCTGCCGCGTCGGGCGTCATCGCAGCCGCTGGGAGCGGGTCGATGCGCAAATGTGGGGCGCAGGATACTGAGTTTTGCCCGGGATTCCCAGCCTGAAGTGCGGTTTAGAGCGACTGCAGCGGTACAAATCAGGATTTTGTACTGTTTCTCAGGGCCTCTGCGCGGGCAAGTGCGCTCCCACAGGGTTCTATGTGAACCGGCGTCAGTCAAAACAACTCAGAGAAACGGCACCACTGGCCGGCGTTTGCTCAGGGTCGACCACCAGAATACCCAACCCAATATATGGATCCTTTGCTCTTCAATCTGCGCCGGGTGGAAGACTTCGTCCGGGTATTCGGCGTTGTTGTGGCTGCGCAGTCGCAGGCCGTTGCCGGGCATGCGGTGCAGGTATTTGATGCGCAGCATGCCGTCGTGTTCGATGGCGTAGATTTCGCCGTCAACGACTTGGGTCAGGCTGCGGTCGATGGCGACGATAGAGCCGTCTTCGATGCGTTCGGCCATGCTGTTGCCGATCATGTGCGCGCAGATGGCGTCGGCGGGGCGAATTTCCAGTTGATCCAGGTGCGCGCGTAGCAGGCGGATGGAGAAGTCCGGGTCCTGAATGACGTGGGTTTTGTCGGAGCCGTTGGCGAGGGGTGTTTCTTTGAAGAATGCCAGTTCGAGGTCGTTGGGGTGGATGAATCGATAGGCGCCCTGGGGATCTTGGGCGTCATAGCTGTCGCCGTTGCTGGCAGGCGGAGTCAGGCTCGGCACCTCTTTTGTGCCTTCGCCGGTTTTCAGCCATTCGCTGTTGACGGACAGCAGGCGTGAGACTTCTTCCATGCGATACGCCGGGACGCCCCGGGTGTACCAGTTGTGGACATTTTGGGCTTCCGTGCCCCAGAACTTTGCGAAACCCGTCGTCGAGATGTTCGCAGCTTCCAGGAGTGCCTTGAATCTTGGACCGCTAGTGTTCTTTCTCATAAACACGGAGTCTACGGCCGTGCCAGAGCAGTTTGAATAAACCGGGCGTTCAAAAATGGGCTGAATTTTGCGACGGGATGTAAGACGTCCTTGTGGGAAATTACACAGACTAAAACTTTTTTGTAGGCCTCCATAAACACTCTGTTTAAGGCGGTTTTTCCCGGGCACAAAAAACCCCGGATCAACCGGGGTTTTCTTCAAGCATCACGCATAGCGCAGGTGCTTAGCCTTTGTAGGCAGCAACCGACTTGGTGATCGCGTCGCGAGCGGCGTCTGCACCGGCCCAACCTTCGATCTTGACCCATTTGCCTTTTTCGAGATCTTTGTAGTTCGCGAAGAAGTGTTCGATCTGCTGAATCAGCAGTGGTGGCAGGTCGGTGTATTCCTTCACGTCGACGTACAGCTGGGACAGCTTGTCGTGTGGAACTGCGATGACTTTGGCATCGCCACCGCCGTCATCGGTCATGTTCAGGATGCCGACTGGACGTGCGCGGATGACCGAGCCTGGCGCAACCGGGTAAGGGGTCACAACCAGCACGTCGAGGGGATCACCGTCGTCAGCCAAGGTGTTCGGGATGTAACCGTAGTTGGCCGGGTAGAACATTGGGGTGGCCATGAAACGGTCAACGAACAGGCAATCGCTGTCTTTGTCGATTTCGTATTTGATCGGCGCGTGGTTGGCCGGGATCTCGATCGCGACGTAGATGTCGTTCGGCAGGTCTTTGCCAGCCGGAATCTTGCTGTAGCTCATTGGGCGTTGCCCCCGTAGTTGACCAAAAACACTTGGCCGGATTGACCAAAAAGTGGCGGCGATTATAGGCATATTCTGCCGGGCGCGCCATGTACCGAAAGTCGTGCAGAGCTTAGTCGTGCGCCTGATAGACCGGGTCCGTGGCCTGAAGTTGCCGCAGTCTGCCCAACGGATCCTGACGATAGAAAAGCTGCAGTTGCGCGTAGACCTGTGGATAAGCTTCGTCGAGCAGATCCGGGGCGCTGAAAAAGTACTCGCTGGTGACGGCGAAGAACTCGGCCGGGTTCTCGGCGGCATACGGGTCAATGGCCGTTTCGGCGTCAGGGTTGCGGTCGAGTTGATGGTTGAGGTCGTCGTAAGCCTTTTGCATCACCTCGGCCCAGTCGCTGACGCGCATGTCGGCGTGCAACGGCGGCAGGCCATTGGCGTCGCCGTTGAGCATGTCGAGTTTGTGCGCCAGTTCGTGAATCACCAGGTTGTAACCTTCCCAGCCACCACTGGCCATCACGCCGGGCCAGGCGAGGATGATCGGCCCCTGCTGCCAGGCTTCGCCGCTGTGTTCGCCATCCCATTCATGCTCGACGCCGCTGGCATCGCGATGGCGTTGCGGGCTGAGGAAGTCGTCGGGATAGAGGACGATTTCGTGGAAACCCTGATACCAGTTCAAATCACCGAGATTGAGCAGCGGTAATTGCGCTTGGGCGGCGAGCAGCAGGCGTTGTTCCTGATGCAGTTCGACGCCGGGCAGGGCGGTCAGGTGTTTGTCTTCGAGAAACAGCACACAGGCTTCGCGCAACCACTGGTCTTCGGCGGCGGTGATGCCGTCAAGAAAGCTCAGGTGATGGCGCACCCGTTGCCACATGTCATCGGCAATCGGGTGCTTCGCCAGAATGCGCCGGCGTCGCCAGGCGCTCAGCGACCACATCGGCTTAGTGCGATTGCGCTTTGGTGCCGCCGAAACGGCTACGCACGACGCCGATGATCATCGGCACCAGCGACAGCAGGATGATGCCCACCACTAGCAGCGACAGGTTCTTCTTGATGAACGGCACGTTGCCGAAGAAGTAACCCAGCGTCACCAGACCGCCGACCCACAGCACGGTACCGAAGACGCTGAAACCGAAGAAGCGTGGGTAGGGCATCTTTGCCACGCCGGCGACGAATGGCGCGAAGGTACGAATGATCGGCAGGAAGCGCGCCAGGGTCACGGTCTTGCCACCGTGCTTGTCGTAGAAGTCGTGGGTCTGTTGCAGGTAATCGCGGCGGAAGATTTTCGAGTTCGGGTTGCTGAACAGCCTTTCTCCGGCCGTTCTTCCAATCACGTAATTGGTGCTGTCGCCCAGGATTGCCGCCAGCATCAGCAGGCCGCCGAGCAGCACGGGGTCCATGCCTCCGCCCGCCGCAACGGCGCCGGCGATGAACAGCAGCGAATCGCCCGGCAGGAACGGCATCACCACCAGACCTGTCTCGCAGAAAATCACCAGGAACAGGATGGCGTAGATCCATGGCCCGTAATTGTTCACCAGCAAATCGAGGTAGACGTCGAGATGCAGGATAAGGTCGAGCGGGTTGAAATCCATGGAGGCACCTGTGGTGATGGCCCGACTCGGCAGGCCTGTGCGGATGACTTGGTGTAAGCCTACAACGGGGTGTAGTTTTTCTTACAAGCCGGAAAGATCGGGATTATACGGTCTGAAAGATGAAAAGCGCGTTGGTTTTGTAGCGGGGGATGTCGTGGTGTGAGGATTTGTCAGGGAAGCATGGATTGTCGTGCCGAGCGCTTTGTTGTGGTGATGGAGCTTGCTCCCGCTGGAGGGCGCAGCACTCCCGAACCGGCAGGCATGCGGTGAGCCTGCAGGATCGAGGTGTTGGGGCTTGGGGCTGCTTTGCAGCCTGGCGGGAGCAAGCTCCCTCGCCACAGGAACTGCCCACAAATATGCCGTTGATGCAGGTGTTCAGAGCTCTTCGCTGATCGGCAGCACGTAGTTTTTGAACTCGGTGTCTTCCTTGAATCCGATCGATTCATAGGTTTTCTGCGCCACCTCGTTATCGGCACTGGTGGACACGCGCATGCGCACGGCCTGGGTTTCCTTGGCCATTTTTTTTGCGGTGCGGATCAGGTTATCGGCGACCAATTGGCGGCGGGCATCTTCGGCGACGTAAATGTCATTGAGGATCCACACGCGCTTGAGCGACAGCGAGGAAAAGCTTGGATACAGCTGACAGAAACCCATCAGTTTTTTGTCGTCATCATCGGCCAAGGCCAGATAGATCACCGATTCCTTGCGGCGCAGGCGTTTTTCGAGAAACGCGCGGGAGGAATCCGGATAAGGCAGGGAACCGTAGAACTCGCGATATTTGACGAACAACGGAGTCAACAAATCCAGATGTTCGAGGGTCGCTTGAATAATCCGCATGATAGGTCTCGTCTTCAAGTGGCTGTCTTCAACTGCTCTGACGGCGATGGGAAACCCTGGCGGCCGTGTATCGATCCTGCCTGAAACCTGCGCAGAAACGCAATGCGGAAACGGTTCAGGTTGGGGGCGGACCGAGTAGGAAGTTTCCTTTCATGTCTGCACCGGCGTCCGCTTCCAGCGTCTGAACCTGCGCCTCGTCCTTCAGATTGACCCCCGACAGCTGCCGCCGGCAGGCCTCGCGCATCAGGTACAGCAAGCGATGCGCCGCCATCCCGTAGCTCAAGCCCTCCAGCCGCACGTTGGAAATGCAATTGCGGTAGGCATCGGTCAGTCCGATTTTTGGATTGTAGGTGAAATATAAACCGAGGCTGTCCGGCGAACTGAGGCCCGGGCGCTCACCGATCAGCATCACGACCATTTTTGCGCCGAGCAGTTGACCAATTTCATCACCGACGGCGACCCGCCCCTGTTCCACCAGAACGACGGGGGCAATGGACCAGTTGTCAGCACTCATCTGCTCTTCCAGGCGTGTGAGAAACGGCAATGTATGCCGATGCACAGCCAGTGCCGACAGGCCGTCAGCCACGACAATCGCCAGGTCAACGCCGCCGGGATGCGCTTGCGCGTAATCGCGCAGGGTTTGCGCCGAGTCATCGCTGAGCTTGCGCCCCAGATCCGGGCGTTGCAGGTAGCTGTTGCGATCGGTCGCCGCGCTGTGCAGCAACAGGCTCTCGCGCCCGCGCTCGCTGAGTTGCGCGCTGAGTCCGGCGTGATCAAACGGCAGATGCACCGCATCTCGCGCTTGCGCGTGAGCAAACTGAAAATCCAGCTGGGCACTGGTCGGCAGGCTGGTGCCGGTACGGCCGAGGGCGATGCGTGCCGGGGTCAGCCGGCGCAGTTCCAGCCATGGGTTTTGCGGGTCGACAGGCGGTTTTTCCATAAGACTCATCCCAGTTGCGCCAAGGCCTGGCGAAAGGCCGGCGGCAGGTTATTGCCGAAATGCACCTTGCCATCCGCTTGGGTGAAGATGCCCATCCTGGCCAGCCATTGTTCAAACTCCGGCGCCGGTTTCAGACCCAGGGTCTGGCGCGCGTAGAGCGCGTCGTGGAACGAAGTGGTCTGGTAATTGAGCATGATGTCGTCGGAGCCGGGGATGCCCATGATGAAGTTGATCCCGGCGACACCGAGCAGGGTCAGCAGGGTGTCCATATCGTCTTGATCGGCTTCGGCGTGGTTGGTGTAGCAGATGTCGCAGCCCATCGGCACGCCGAGCAGCTTGCCGCAGAAGTGGTCTTCGAGGCCGGCGCGGATGATCTGTTTGCCGTTGTAGAGGTATTCCGGGCCGATAAATCCTACGACTGTGTTCACCAGAAACGGCTTGAAATGTCGCGCCACGGCGTAGGCCCGTGTCTCGCAGGTCTGTTGATCGACGCCGTGGTGGGCGTTGGCTGACAGGGCGCTGCCCTGACCGGTTTCGAAATACATCAGGTTTTGCCCGAGGGTGCCGCGATTCAGGCTCAGCCCGGCGTCGTAGCCTTCCTGCAAGACATTCAAGTTAATGCCGAAACTGGCGTTGGCCGCTTCGGTGCCGGCGATGGACTGGAACACCAAGTCCAGTGGCACCCCACGGTTGATTGCCTCGATCGAGGTGGTGACGTGGGTCAGCACGCAAGCCTGGGTCGGGATGTCGTAGCGCTGGATGATCGCGTCGAGCATTTCCAGCATCGCGCAGATCGAGGCAATGCTGTCGGTGGCCGGGTTGATGCCGATCATGGCGTCGCCGTTGCCGTATAGCAGGCCGTCGAGAATGCTTGCGGCAATACCGGACGGCTCGTCGGTCGGGTGATTGGGTTGCAGGCGGGTCGACAGACGCCCGCGCAGGCCGAGGGTGCCGCGAAATTTCGTCACCACGCGAATTTTCTGCGCGACCAGCACCAGATCCTGCACGCGCATGATCTTCGACACCGCCGCGACCATTTCCGGGGTCAGTCCGGGGGCGAGGGAACGCAGGCTGGTTTCATCGGCGGCGTCACTGAGCAGCCAGTCGCGAAAACCGCCGACGGTGAGGTGGTTGACCACGGCAAAGGCCTGTTTGTCGTGGGTGTCGATGATCAGCCGGGTGACTTCATCGGACTCGTAAGGAATCAGCGCTTCCTGCAAAAAATGCGTCAGCGGGATGTCGGCCAGCGCCATTTGTGCGGCCACGCGTTCGCCGTCATTGAGCGCGGCGACGCCGGCCAGGAAATCCCCGGAGCGCGCCGGGCTGGCCTTGGCCATGACGTCCTTGAGGCTGTCGAAGCGATAGGTCTGGGCGCCGACGGAATGGGCAAATGCGGCCATGGGGCGGTGTCCTCTTGATTCTGTGGATAACTCAGTTCCTTGTGGGAGCGGACTCCGTCGTGAGGGGATTTATCCCCGATGGGGCGCGCAGCGGCCGCAAACCCTGAGATCGCGGAGTATCAGCTACACAGCGATAAATGGGTTTACGACTGCTTCGCAGCCGATCGGGGATAAATCCCCTCGCCACAGGTTCATCTCCCGCACAAGGGAGGTGTATGCACTTCTATATAGCGGGCACCGGGTTCGAAGCCCGGTGCCGGTGCAACTAAATACCTTCGAGCATAGCGTCTGCCGGCGCTTCGGCGCGTTGTTTGGCGGTCAGCTGGAAGTACAGATAACCAGCGGCCATGAAGCCCAGGAACACGCAACCGATCAGCGTGTTGAACCACGCCATCGCCACCAGACACACCAGCGCCAGAAACAGCGCAATCGCTGGCACCACCGGGTAGCCCGGAGCGCGGAAGGTGCGCTCCAGGTTCGGCTCGGTTTTACGCAGTTTGAACAGGCTGAGCATGCTGATGATGTACATCACGATCGCGCCGAACACCGACATGGTGATCATCGCAGCGGTCAGCGTCATGCCTTGCAGATTGACCAGACCGTCGCTGTAGATCGCCGCAATGCCGATCACGCCGCCGGCCAGAATAGCCCGGTGTGGCGTTTGAAAGCGTGAGAGCTTGGCCAGACTTTTCGGCAGATAACCGGCGCGAGCGAGGGCGAAGAACTGTCGCGAGTAGCCAAGAATGATGCCGTGGAAACTCGCCACCAGCCCGAACAGGCCGATCCACACCAGCATGTGCATCCACGTCGAGTTGTTGCCAACCACGGCTTTCATCGCCTGTGGCAGTGGATCGTTGATGTTCGACAGTTGGCGCCAGTCGCCGACACCGCCGGCCATCACCATCACGCCGATGGCGAGGAACACCAGGGTCAGAATCCCGCTGACATAGGCCTTGGGAATTGTGCGTTTCGGGTCTTTGGCTTCTTCGGCGGCCATGGCCGCGCCTTCGATGGCAAGGAAGAACCAGATCGCAAACGGTATCGCCGCAAAGATCCCGGGGATCGAGCCCATGGTGAATTCGTTCGAACCCGACCAGCCGTTAAGCACGAAGTTACTGAAGCTGAAGCCCGGCGCAACCACGCCCATGAACACCAGCAATTCGGCGACGGCCAGTACGGTGACCACCAGTTCAAAAGTCGCAGCAATGCTGACGCCTAGAATATTCAGGGTCATGAACACGAAATACGCGCCAACCGCCGCGATCTTCGGATCAAGCTCCGGGTACTGCACATTCAGATAGGCGCCGATGGCCATGGCAATCGCCGGTGGCGCAAAGACGAACTCGATCAGCGTGGCGATCCCGGCGATCAGTCCGCCCTTCTCGCCGAACGCCCGACGGCTGTAGGCAAACGGCCCGCCGGCATGTGGGATTGCTGTAGTCAGTTCGGTGAAGCTGAAAATGAAGCAGGTGTACATCGTCGCGACCATCAGCGCCGTGACCAGAAAACCCAGAGTGCCTGCGGTGCCCCAGCCATAACTCCAGCCGAAGTATTCGCCGGAGATCACCAGGCCGACGGCAATGCCCCAGAGGTGCAGGGTGCCAAGTGTGGGTTTGAGCTGTGTGGTGGAAGTCATAAATCCTCGCTGTCTTTTTTATTGTTTGATCTGTTGGACTTTCGGGTGTGGCGGTTGAAGTGGATAGGTGCTGTTCACGCAGCGGCGGTTTCAGTGCAAATCCTGAATGACGGGTACGCAAGTGCCGTGCCAGAGCGGCCAGCTCATTGGTGGTGTGTCAGTCAGGGCGCCATCGCTGGCAAGCCAGCTCCCACAGTGATCTGAGTCGAACTCAAAAAGTGGATTCACCCACAACCCTGTGGGAGCCAGCTCTCACAGTGATCTGAGTCGAACTCAAAAAGTGGATTCACCCACAATCCTGTGGGAGCTGGCTTGCCAGCGATGGCGGTCGAATGGGCGACACCGAAACATCAGTGTCGCCCCATGTTTTTAGAAGAAGCCCAACGGATTGATGTCGTAGCTCACCAGCAGGTTTTTGGTCTGCTGATAGTGATCGAGCATCATCTTGTGCGTCTCACGGCCGACGCCGGACTTCTTGTATCCGCCGAACGCGGCATGCGCCGGGTACAGGTGGTAGCAGTTGGTCCATACACGACCGGCCTTGATGGCGCGGCCCATGCGGTAGGCGCGGTTGATGTCGCGGGTCCACAGCCCGGCACCAAGGCCAAACTCGGTGTCGTTGGCAATGGCCAGCGCTTCGGCTTCGTCCTTGAAGGTGGTGATGCTCACCACCGGGCCGAAGATTTCTTCCTGGAACACACGCATTTTGTTCGTGCCCTTGAGCAGGGTCGGCTGGATGTAATAGCCGGTCGACAGACTGCCCTCGAGTTTTTCCACCTTGCCGCCGGTCAGTAGCTCGGCACCTTCGCCCTTGGCGATTTCCAGGTACGAAAGGATTTTGTCGAATTGCTGTTCCGACGCCTGGGCGCCGACCATGGTGTCGGTGTCCAGCGGGTCGCCACGTTTGATCTGCAGGACTTTCTTCATCACAACTTGCATGAATTCGTCGTAGATCGACTCCTGCACCAGCGCGCGGGACGGGCAGGTGCAGACTTCGCCCTGGTTGAAGAACGCGAGCACCAGACCTTCAGCGGCTTTCTCAATGAAAGTCGGCTCGGCCTGCATGATGTCTTCGAAGAAGATGTTCGGCGATTTGCCACCCAGCTCAACGGTGGACGGAATAATGTTCTCGGCAGCGCATTTCATGATGTGCGAGCCGACCGGGGTCGAGCCGGTGAAGGCGATCTTGGCAATGCGTTTGCTGGTCGCCAGCGCTTCGCCGGCTTCTTTGCCGTAGCCCTGAACAATGTTCAGCACGCCCGGTGGCAGCAGGTCGCCGATCAGTTCCAGCAACACGGTGATGCCCAGCGGGGTTTGCTCGGCTGGTTTGAGTACTACGCAGTTACCGGCAGCCAGTGCCGGAGCGAGTTTCCACGCGGCCATCAGAATCGGGAAGTTCCACGGGATGATCTGGCCGACCACGCCCAGTGGTTCATGAATGTGATAGGCCACGGTGTTGCCGTCGATTTCGGCAGCACTGCCTTCCTGGGCGCGCAGGCAGCCAGCGAAGTAGCGGAAATGGTCGGCGGCCAGCGGGATGTCGGCGTTAAGGGTTTCGCGGATGGCTTTGCCGTTGTCCCAGGTTTCGGTGATCGCCAGCAGCTCGAGGTTCTGTTCGATACGGTCGGCGATTTTCAGCAGGATCAGCGAGCGCGCCTGCACGGAGGTCGCGCCCCAGGCATCGGCAGCGGCGTGGGCGGCGTCCAGTGCCTTGTCGATGTCTTCGGCAGTGGAGCGGGGGAATTCGGCAATCGGTTGGCCATTCACTGGCGAGGTGTTGGTGAAGTACTGACCTTTGACAGGCGCGACGAACTCGCCGCCGATGTAGTTACCGTACTTGCTCTTGAACGAGACTTTGGCGCCTTCAGTACCGGGGTGAGCGTAACGCATGATGATGTTCTCCTTGGCTTTGTACTTATTAGAGAAACGCGCAAGTGCGCTTGCTATAAGCGTAGAGCAAAGGTCGGGCCACTGCCGTGCAGCTCAAGTAAATCAAGGCGTTGCGGGGTTTGTGTCGGACAAGCGGATCGCATCTGTGACGGTTTCGGTACAGGTGGCGTGACACTTTGTACCGTTTTCGGTACAGCCGGTGACCGGGCAGTCTTGCCAGCATTGCATTGCCGGAGCGGCTGGAGGATGCTGGGCGTCACCTCAAGCATTAGGCCGCCGCGCCTCGGGGAGAACAATAAGAAATGCACGACAACCATTTGAGTCGCCATGCCCAACAGGTTCTTACCGCCACCCAGGGCAAACCGCACCTGCACGGGCCGGGAGCCGATCCATCGATTGCCCGCTCGTGGCTGCGCTGTCTCGAGGACTATCACCTCGATCCGGCCCTGAGCATGGCGCCCACCGTGCTTGAGCACGGGCGCGTGCTTGAAAGCCGCGAGCGCCTGCAACAGGTGTTGCAGATTGCCGGCAACGAAATGAGCAGCCTGCATCAACAACTCTCCGGCGCCGGCCATGCAGTTTTGCTGACCGATGCGCGCGGGGTGATCCTCAACTGTGTCACTGCACCTGCCGAACGCAAGATCTTCGAACGTGCCGGCCTCTGGCTCGGCGCCGACTGGAGCGAAGCCTGTGAAGGCACCAATGGCATCGGCACCTGCCTGGTCGAACGTCAGGCGCTGACCATTCACCAGGACGAACACTTTCGCGGACGCCACACCGGCCTGACCTGTTCGGCGAGTCCGGTGTTCGATCCGCATGGCGAACTGCTCGCGGTGCTCGACGTGTCCTCGGCGCGCCACGACGTCTCGCGGCAGAGCCAGTTTCACACCATGGCGCTGGTCAACCTCTCGGCGAAGATGATCGAGAGCTGCTATTTCCTGCGTTGCTTCGATAACCAGTGGTTGCTGCGTTTTCACTTGCAGGCCGAGTCGGTCGGGCTGTTCAGTGAGGGCTTGCTGGCGTTCGACGGGGAAGGGCGGATCAGTGCGGTCAACCAGAGTGCGCTGAATCTGCTGGGGCATATTCGCGGCGGATTGCTGGGCAAACCGGTGGAGGCGTTTTTCGATTGTTCGCTGGATGAATTGCTCGGCCGCGCGAGTGCCAATGCCAGCGCCAGTTGGCCGTTGCGCACCCGCGATGGGCGACATTTGTTTGCCGTATTACGCGGCGAGTCGCGCAAGTCGACGCCGATCATTCCTTCGTCGCCGGTTGTGGCGGAGGCGCCGCGTCTATCGAGCATTTGCCTCGGCGATACGGCTTTGCAAGCGGACTTCCGCAAAGCCCTGCGCGTGTTCGAGCGCGATGTGCCGCTACTGATCAATGGCGAGACCGGCTCCGGCAAAGAGGCGTTCGCCAAGGCTGTCCATCAGGCCAGCCAACGCGCCAGTAAAGCCTTCGTCGCCCTCAACTGTGCGGCCATTCCCGAGAGCCTGATCGAGAGCGAGCTGTTCGGTTATCGCGGCGGCAGCTTCACCGGTGCGCGCAAGGACGGCATGCGCGGCAAGTTGCAGCAGGCCGATGGCGGCACGTTGTTCCTCGATGAAATCGGCGACATGCCGTTGGCCTTGCAGACACGCTTGTTGCGGGTGCTGGAGGATCGGCAGGTGGTGCCGATCGGCGGCGAGCCGGAAGCGGTCAACGTGCGGATCATCAGCGCCACTCA
Source organism: Pseudomonas sp. FW305-7 (assembly GCF_058786735.1). NCBI lineage: Bacteria > Pseudomonadati > Pseudomonadota > Gammaproteobacteria > Pseudomonadales > Pseudomonadaceae > Pseudomonas > Pseudomonas sp. FW305-7. The sequence goes on along the minus strand of NZ_JBYSZA010000005.1, from coordinate 170,551 downwards.
CCGCAATCTGCTGGAGCGGGTGGCGGACGGCAGTTTTCGCGAGGATCTGTATTACCGGCTCAATGGCCTGGAAGTGGCGTTGCCGGCGTTGCGTGAACGCAGTGATAAATCGCAGTTGCTGGATTTCCTGCTGGCCGAGGAGGCGGGCGGCGAAACGATTCTGATCGAAGAGCCGGCGCGGCAGGCATTGCTGGCGTTCAATTGGCCGGGGAACGTGCGGCAGTTGCGCAACGTGCTGCGTACGCTGGCGGCGTTGTGTGATGAAGGGCGGATCGGGCTGGAGGATTTGCCGGTGATGATTCGTCAGGCACGGCCGGCGGTAGAGTTGGAGGTTATGCAATCCGATCATCCGCTGGAAGACGCCGAACGCTCGGCATTGCTCAATGCTTTGGAGCAGACCCGTTGGCACATGACCCAAACCGCGTTGCGGCTCGGCGTAAGCCGTAACACCCTTTATAGAAAGCTGCGCAAACATGGGATTGAGCGGTGTGTCAGTTAGAAGCCCCTCACCCTGACCCTCTCCCGCAGGGAGAGGGGACTGACCGAGTTGTTATTTCGAGCTACGCCGACGTGGATTATCGAGTCGAACTCAAGATCTGAAAGCGACATCGATCGGCTCCCTCTCCCTCGGGAGAGGGCTGGGGTGAGGGGCAACTATCTACAGCCGAGCCCGAATGCCATGCCCAACCGTCCCGCCCCATCAGCTAAAGAGTGCGATTTCCCCCTCCCTACGCTAACCTGCGGCCATGTTTTACGAGGTCGACTATGCACATTCATATTCTGGGTATCTGCGGGACTTTCATGGGCTCGATGGCCGTACTGGCCAAAGAGCTGGGCCATCACGTGACCGGCTCCGACGCCAACGTCTATCCGCCGATGAGCACACAGCTTGAAGCCCAAGGCATTCAGCTGACTCAGGGCTACGACCCGGCCCAGCTCGATCCGGCGCCGGATCTGGTGGTGATCGGCAACGCCATGTCCCGCGGCAATCCAGCGGTGGAATATGTGCTGAACAAAGGCCTGCCGTACGTATCCGGCCCGCAGTGGCTGGCCGATCATGTGCTGCAAGGTCGCTGGGTCTTGGCTGTCGCTGGCACCCACGGCAAAACCACCACCAGCAGCATGCTCGCCTGGGTGCTGGAGCACGCCGGCATGAGCCCGGGTTTCCTGATCGGCGGCGTGCCGCAGAACTTCTCGGTATCTGCACGTCTGGGCGGTACGCCGTTCTTCGTGATCGAAGCCGACGAATACGACAGCGCGTTCTTCGACAAACGTTCGAAGTTCGTTCACTACCGCCCACGCACCGCGATCCTCAACAACCTTGAGTTCGATCACGCGGACATCTTCCCTGATCTGCCAGCGATCGAGCGGCAATTCCATCATCTGGTGCGTACGATCCCGAGCGAAGGCCTGGTGATTCACCCGACCACCGAGCCGGCCTTGCAGCGTGTGATCGAGATGGGCTGCTGGACCCCGGTGCAGACCACCGGCGTCGGCGGTCAGTGGCAAGTCAAGTTGCTGAAAGACGATGGCTCGGCGTTCGAGGTGATGTTCGAAGGCGTGTCCCAGGGCACGGTCGAGTGGGAGCTGACCGGTCAGCACAACGTCGCCAATGCCTTGGCCGCGCTGGCGGCGGCGCGTCACGTTGGTGTCGTGCCGTCGATGGGCATTGCCGGGTTGAGTGCGTTCAAAAACGTCAAACGGCGCATGGAGAAAGTCGCTGAAGTGCGCGGCATCACCATTTACGACGACTTCGCCCATCATCCGACCGCCATTGCCACCACCCTCGACGGCCTGCGCAAGCGCATCGGCGATGCACCGCTGATCGCGATCATCGAGCCGCGCTCCAACTCGATGAAACTCGGCGCGCACCGTGACGGTTTGCCAGAGAGTGTGAACGACGCCGACCAGGTGATCTGGTACGCGCCGGCCAATCTTGGCTGGGATCTGGGCGCGACTGCTGCGTTGTGTAGCGTGCCGTCGATTGTCAGCGATTCGCTGGAAGGCATCATCGATCGCGTGAAGAGCCAGGCTCAGCCCGGCACCCACGTGGTGATCATGAGCAACGGCGGCTTCGGCGGCCTGCACGGCAAACTCGCCGAGGCGCTGCAATGAACACTTTTTCGCAGAACGGCGGCCCGGAACGCATCACGCTGGCGATGACCGGCGCCTCAGGCGCGCAGTACGGTTTGCGCCTGCTCGATTGTCTGGTGCGTGAAGATCGCGAGGTGCACTTCCTGATCTCCAAGGCAGCGCAACTGGTGATGGCCACCGAGACCGACGTCACACTGCCGCCCAAGCCGCAGATGATGCAGGCGTTCCTCACCGAATACACCGGCGCAGCCGCCGGTCAGATCCGCGTGTACGGCAAGGAAGACTGGATGTCGCCGGTGGCCTCGGGCTCCGGTGCACCCGCAGCGATGGTAGTGGTGCCGTGCTCGACCGGCACGCTGTCGGCGATTGCCACCGGTGCCTGCAACAACCTGATCGAACGGGCCGCAGACGTGACATTGAAGGAGCGTCGCCAGTTGATTCTGGTACCACGCGAAGCACCGTATTCGAGCATTCATCTGGAGCACATGCTCAAGCTGTCGAACATGGGCGTGACCATTCTGCCGGCCTCGCCAGGCTTCTATCACCAGCCGCAGACCATCGATGACCTGATCGATTTCGTCGTGGCGCGGATTCTCAATCTGCTGGGTATTCCTCAGGACATGCTGCCGCGTTGGGGCGAGCATCATCTGAGCAGCGATGAATAAGCTGCTGGTGGTTTTGCTGGCGCTGCAACTGACGGGGTGTGCCACCGCGCGGACGCTCGATGCGGCCAAACCGGGAGCGCCAGTGGTGTATTCGGGGACGCGGCTGGATTTGTATGCGATGAATGGCGGGTGTTGCGCGATGGATCGGTTTGGCGCTGAGGCGCCGAGTTATCCGGGTGTGGATCTGCCGGCGAGTGCTTTGCTCGATACGCTGCTGTTACCGTTGTCTTTGCTGACGGTGCTTGGCGTAGGTTTTCAGGCGACCGGCGGATTGTAGGGGAGTGCTGCGCACTCCATTCGCGGGCAAGCCACGCTCCCACAGGTTTTGATGGCGCTCACAAATTCTGTACTCGCTGAAGATCCCTGTGGGAGCGGGCTTGCCCGCGAAGAGGCCAGCCCAGACACCATAAGACTATTTGCCGAGCTTCCTCAGATCATCCGACTCGATCACCCGCACGCCATCCTGCTCTTCCAGCGCCAGCCGCCACATCGCGCGCGCCAGTTGGCACGCTTCGATGCCGCGATACTTGCCCGGAATCAGCTTCGACAACGGCCCGGCCAACTGCTCGGCCAGACGGGGCTCAGTGCGTTCGCCCAGCAACAGCGATGGCCGGCAAATGGTCAGTTGTGGCCAGTCCTGCGCACGCAAGGCTTCTTCCATCTCACCCTTGACCCGGTTGTAGAAAATCGACGACTTCGGATCGGCGCCCAACGCACTGATCACGATCAGATGTCGCGCACCCATCTCCCGCGCACGCTTGGCGAACGCCACCACCATGTCCAGATCCACCGCACGGAACGCAGCTTCCGAACCGGCCTGTTTGATCGTGGTGCCGAGACAGCAGTAAGCGATGTCGACGCGCCCGCTGAGCTGCGGCAGAAACGCCTGCGGATCGCCGACCGGGTTTTCCAGATGCGGATGCTCGGCCAGTGGCCGGCGGGAAGGGGCGAGCACGCGGGTAATCGTTGGCTCGTTGAGCAAACGGTCGAGTAGATGTTCACCGGTCAATCCGGTGGCTCCGGCAAGCAATACGTGCTGAGGCGTCAAGTACATAGTGTCTCTCCCTTGATACTGTTCAGCTTAGTTGCTGTTTGTCGCTCCGTCGTTCAATGCAGCACTTTGCAACGCTTTTCTGGCTTGCTGTTTGCGCAGCAACTGCCAGTGCGACAGCACGGTTTTCGGCGCCCAGATTTGCGGCTCCGAGGCTTCGAAATTGTCCGCCAGTTCACGCTCGGCGACGGTGGCCTTGGCCAGTTTGAAAGCTTGTTCGAGATCGTCGGTCTGGTTCAGCGCTTGGGCGAACAGCGCATCGCCGAAGTAGGTGAAGTTAGCCTCCTCGGAACAGCCGAAGGAAACGCGATCGGCACGCGAGGCGGTCATGATCAGCGTGCGTTCGTCTTTGAGGGCCGGGATGAAACCGCCGGAATAGCATGAGGAAATCACGATGATCTTGTCGCGATTTTTCAGTGGTGCGAGCACGGCGGCGAGTTCGTCGGCGGGCAGGTCGGCCAGTTCCATGCGCGGCTGGTCGAGCACCAGTTCGTGTTCGGCGGTGCCGTGGCTGGTCAGGTAGATGAACAGCAAATCTTCCGGGCCGCTGCGTTCGGCCAGGGTTTGCGCGGCGCGGCGCAGGTTTTCGCGGGTGGCCATCGGCCGGTCGCCGAGGTGGTCGCGGTGGTTGACCAGACGGATCTGGCCATAGGCGCCGAAACGCGTGCTGAGCATGTTGGCGACGTAATCGGACTCGCGCAGGAACACGCTCTGCTTGCCGTCGCCGCCGAGGGTCAGGGTGTACAACTCGACCGCAGGCGTCGAGGCCGGGATGGCGGCCAGTGCGTCATCGAGCAGGCGGCCCTGGGCGAGCAAGCCGAGTTCAAGGGTGTCGGGTAGCAACTTGCCGTCGGCATCGCGCACACGCTGGCCGTTGACCCAGGTGCCGCTGAGCACGCTGCCATCGGTCAGCACCAAGGTGCCACGTCCGGCGTAACTGTCGCTGTCGAAGCCGCCGATGTAGAAGCTGCCGTCGGGCAGGTTCAAACGACCCTGGCCACTGAAGCGCCAGTCGCTGAACGAGCCGATGTAATGGCTGCCGTCGGCGCCGATCAGTTCGCCCTTGCCGGTCAGCGCGCCTTCCTTGAACTGGCCGAGCCAGACATCACCGTCGGCGTTTTCGTAACGGCCCTTGCCGTGCAATTGATTGTTCTTGAAGCCGCCGACATAGATGTCGCCGTCGGCGCTGTTGAACGTGCCGTTGCCTTCCAGTTGGCCGTTGACGAAATGGCCGGTGAACGAGTTGCCGCTGGCGTCGCCGCGCTGGCCTTCGCCATTCGGTTTACCGTGGGCGAACTGGCCTTGATAGGAGCTGCCGTCATCCATTTCCAGACGGCCGAGCCCGGAATATTGATCGGCCTTGAACTCGCCGCGGTAGGTCATGGCGTTTTCTTTGAGAGTGCCTTCGCCATCACGTCGACCGAGCTTGAACCCGCCGGTGTAACTGCTGGCGTTGGTGGTCAGGCTGCCTTGACCGTCGAACAGCCCTTGCTGGAACTGACCGCGATAGACCTCGCCGTTGCTGCCGTGCCATTCGCCCTGGCCATGCCACTGGCCCTTGTCGAACTGCCCGGCGTACCAACTGCCGTTAGGGTAGTCGACGCGTCCTTGGCCCTGCAGCAAGCCATCGACCAACTCGCCACGATAGCGTCCGCCGTCCGGCAGGCGCGCATCCGGCGGCAACAGCGATTCGCCGTCGCCGCAAGCGGCAAGCATCAGGGTCAAGGCAATAGGGGCAAGAGAAGCGAGTGGGCGCATAGCGGGATCCGGGCAATTAGGCGACCGAGTATGCCGCAGCTATGTGACCTTATACAGCCGCCGGAAGTGAGCGGATGCGAAACAGCGTGCGCTGCTTCGCATCCCGGCGCTTAAACGAAGCAGAGCGACAGCGGCTCGGCGATGTAGGCCGGTTTGTCCGAACCTTCTATCTCCAGTGTTGCGGTGGCTTTGAGCAACCACTGGCCCGGTTTTTTCTCGGTCACTTCGCCCAGATCGACCTTCAGGCGAACTTTGGAATTGACCTTGACCGGCTGGATGAAACGCACGCTGTCGAGGCCGTAGTTGACCACCATCTTCACGCCCTGCGGCAGCACGAGGATGTCTTCCATCAATTTCGGGATCAGCGACAACGACAGGAAACCGTGGGCAATGGTGCTGCCAAATGGCGTTTGCGCGGCTTTGACCGGGTCGACGTGAATGAACTGATAATCACCGGTGGCTTCGGCGAACAGGTTGATGCGTTCCTGATCGATGGTGAGCCATTCGGAACGTCCGAGTTCCTTGCCGACATAATCTTTGAGCTCTGCAACGGGAACATAGGGCATTGAGACTCTCCTTGGGTTCATCGGTTTTATAGTTTTTCAGGTGGGGGATTTGACCGCCCTGCGAACCACTGTAGATCATCATGGCAATTTGCTCCGGTCAACTGACCATGCTTTTGGCGAATGCCGATCCATAGCGCAGGCGTGCTTATAATGCCGGGCGCTTTCTGTCGGAGATGTCAGATGTTGTTACGTGGCCTGACCCTGCTGGTGCTGTTCCAATTGCTCGGCACGGCACTCAATCATTTGCTGTTGCCGGTATTGCCGGGGCCGATCATCGGCCTGCTGTTGCTGTTGATATTCCTGATCATTCGCGGTGAAGTCGGCGAGCCGCTGAACCTCGCCGCCGGCAGTTTGCTGCGTTATCTGCCGTTGCTGCTGGTGCCACCCGCGGTGGGCGTGATGGTCTATGCCACGGCGATTGCCGCCGATTTCTGGGCGATAGTCGGTGCGCTGGTGGTGTCGCTGATCCTGTCGATGGCGTTCGCCGGTGTGCTGATGCAGCGTCTGGTGAAGCGCCACGCGCGGCATTCGGAGGAGTCCTGATGCTCTTCGACTGGCATGGCGCCTGGGCGTCGGTGATTCACCATCCACTGTTCGGCATCGGCATCACCCTCGGTGCCTATCAACTGGTGCTGGCGGCGTTCGAGAAAACCCGCTGGATCTTTCTGCAACCGGTGCTGGTCTCCATGCTGTTGGTGATCGGCGTGCTGGTGGGCTGCGGCCTGACCTATGCCGAGTACCGCAAGAGCACCGAGATTCTCAGCATTCTGCTCGGGCCGGCGACAGTGGCGCTGGCCGTGCCGCTGTATCTCAACCTGCGGCGCATCCGCCAATTGTTCTGGCCGATTTTTACTACGCTGGTGATAGGCGGGGTGGTCGCCACGGGCATGGGTGTGGCGCTGGGCTGGTGGTTCGGCGCCGAGCACATGATCCTGATGACCATGGCGCCGAAGTCGGTGACCTCACCGATTGCGATGCTGGTGGCCGAGCAGATCGGTGGCGTCGCGGCGCTGGCAGCGGTGTTCGTGCTGATCACCGGGGTGATCGGCGCGATCTTCGGCCCGGCGTTGTTGAACCGTCTCGGCGTGCACAGCCCCGAGGCACGCGGCATGGCGCTGGGCATGACCGCGCATGCGGTCGGCACGGCGGTGGCGATGCAGGAAAGTGAGGAGTGCGGCGCCTTCGCGGCGCTGGCGATGAGTCTGATGGGCGTGGCCACGGCGGTGTTCCTGCCGTTGGCGGTGTCGATGGTGGTGTAAGGAAATGTCTATGAGTCTGCCGCTTTTTCCGCTGAACACAGTGCTGTTTCCCGGCTGCAACCTCGACTTGCAGATCTTCGAAGCGCGCTATCTGGATATGATCGGCCGCTGCATGAAGCAAGGCGGCGGCTTTGGCGTGGTGTGCATCCTCGATGGCCATGAAGTCGGCGTCGCGCCGCAAGGCTTTGCTCTGGTCGGTTGCGAGGCGCGCATTACCGATTTCCAACAGCAGGACAATGGCCTGCTGGGGATTCGCGTGCAGGGCGGGCGACGCTTCCACGTGCTGCGCACTGAAGTGCAGCGCGATCAACTGATCATCGCCGACGTCGAGTGGCTGGACGACGAACCCGAGCAACCGTTGCAGGATGAAGACTCCGATTTGGTGGCGTTGCTCAAGGCGCTGGCGGAACACCCGATGGTCGAAGCGTTGAACATGGGCACCGAGGCGGTCGGCCAGCAATCGCTGGCCAATCAGTTGGCGTATCTGTTGCCCTTTGCGGAAGAAGACAAGATCGACCTGCTGCAACTCGACGACCCTCAGCAACGCCTGGATGCAATACAAGCATTGCTCGATGAATTACAAGGTGAGCTGTTCGCCTAGTTTTACTTTGAATCAACTCGCGGTACTTGCCAGCATTGTGTTGGCTATTCCTTTAACTTAATTTCAAGTTGCCCGCAGGATGCGGGTGACTTTTATTAAGAGCAAGGAATAATCATGACTGTTTATGAAGATGAGTGGGGGTTCTGGGACGATATTGCCGGTAAGTATATTTTCAAGCATGCCGGTAGCGATCATAACGTCAATCACGTTATTGAAGCGGCGGCGGTCTACGCCGATTTGATGGTCATTGAGCGTCGTAAACGCAAGGCCGCCAAAATTCCTGTCAACGAAATTGCTCGTGTTTCCGCCACGGCAGAGTCTGTCGCTCCGATGGTTGCGGCCTGAATCAATTTTCTTGTCATGCAGAATGATCAGGTGCTGCGAATGGATAAGCGGCAAGACTTCTGCTAGGAGGTGGTTTTATGTCTACAAATAAAAGCGACAACGTTGCATTCACTGCAAATCTCTATGTCAACGGGCTGCCGGTGGTGCTTAATCAACAACGCTTGAAGCAGCGCTTGCGCGACTCGCGGATAACCCAGCGTGAAAAACTCGATACTGAAGTTGCACTGGCGGACGCGCGCGAATCGAGCTTTATTACGCTCGCCGACCATGAGGATGATAAACCGCTGCTGCTTAAATTCACGCCACAGGGTGACAGCTATGCGATTAACATTGTGCTGCGCGGTGTGAATGATGGCGCACGTTTGGTTATAGAGAGTCGTACGCACAATCTGCTGGTCAGTCGGCACGAACAGAGTGAGTTCTTTTCAATCAGTAAAACCGGAGTGATGCGCGCCACGCTGGGTGAACTTGAAGTCGGCCCGACTTATATTGAACTGGCGAGCGAGTCGAATAAAAAGCCGTTGTATCGTGACACAGTTAATCGAATGAATATTTTCAAGAGTGTAGATCCCAATGTGACCGGGCATATCGCCTATAACAATAAACCGGTAGTTTTTGTGTTCAAGCTTATTGATAAGCTGCCTCTCGATGCTTGAGGGTATACGCCATTCATTTGTGCAATGAATGGCGTATTTCACATGTTCAACTTATTTGTGAATCAGGTTCTGTGATGTTCGGGAACGGACCAAACAATGTCATTGGCAAATGTACCGTTACCTTTCGGCAAATCCAGTATTTCCCCGCCAGAGTCGGCTACTTGATTGATCAATGCATCGTAAGGAGTGTGGCCAACGCGTTCTACGGAGTCGGCATCGACGCCTGCCCACGTTGCGCTCTCGATTTCCTCGGCGTCGTCGCCCGCTTGTCGAAAGATATCTTCCACCCGGGCAGCTCGCTTCAGGTCCGAGTGCACCAGCCAGATCCGCTCGGCGCTGATACCCCGCGTAGGCATTGATATCCGGCCTTCGAGCGTATCGCCGTCAAAGTCCATGTTGTTCAGATAAATGTTTTCCACCCGGGGTACGACTTCGACGCCGCGGGTGTCGATGACATAAAGAAACCCAAGTTTTTGGTTGCGCCTTAGCAGTGGATAGTCGCGCGAGTCGTCCATTTCAAACGATGTATCCGATTCCCCGTCCGTGCTGTGTCGATTTCCGGTCGACGAATCACTGTCACTGAAGTGCCCTGGGTAGCGATTGGCCTGGCTGTTGTAATGCCGAGGGTTGGAGTAGTAATCAAAACTCATGTAGGACAAGGCATTGGCCAGACCAAATGTCGCGCTTAAAGCCCGTTTGGTTGTGGTGTCGGAGGGATTGCCCCGCAACTTTACCAGGCGTTTGTCCCTGGCCAGTTCAAAAGGTGTGCGCAGATCAGCGCGAAACATCCCCGGGATATCAGTTCGATACAGCGAGTCATGCACATTGCGCTTGTAACCTGCTTGCTGCAGATAGCTCTCCAGAAACTGACGGTCATAGCGTTTATCAACGTCGGGTAATGAGTCGCTGAAGTTTTCGCCTTCATTTCTTAATCGCAGGCAATACGGATCCAGTTCCTCGGCAATGTGCTTGAACCGCTGCTCGTCATTGCTCTGGGTCAATTGCTTGTGCTGTTCGGCCCATTCGGGGAACGGTCCGTTTTTCAGGTCCTGCCGCAAACGAGTTTGCTGGGCCGCCGTCAAGTTGTAGCTGCGCAGGAGGTCCGAGCGTTCGCTCAGGGACTTGTGCGGATGCAGCCATTTCAACGAGTCGGTCAAATACCGGGAGACATCCGGTTCGTCGAAACGGCGGGCCCAGTCAGGTGCCCTGCCAAGGGATTGTGCTTCGGTGCGAAAGACTTGAGCTTCGGCACCGTGCAGGCGGTACGCACTCCAGATTTCGCCATCGGTCCAGTGTGCAAGCGGTGTGGCAGATGAATCTCCCAGCGCGGTGACCCGCACGACCTTGACCCAATTGCCATTGCGAGAATCCCTGAAAGCCCAAAGGTCAGTGGGTAACCATCGATTGGCATTGAAAAAGTCCCGCCTGGAAACGCCGTAGTAGCCTTGGCTGTCGGGTAAATGATGGATGGAGTAGTCGAGGTGATCGTAATACTCAACCGGTTTTTTCAGGCTCCAGGTGTTGCCGTTGGCGATTCGATAAAGCGGTGGCCCGGAGGGATTGCGTTCGGACGGCAGCTTTGCCCGCCAGGCTTTCATAACTTCATCGAACATCACCATTACTGTCTGAGTGCCGCTTTCTGCATGATCCCCAGCCACCTCGGCGAATTGCCGGCCTTTGTAGGATCTCAGTCCGGCTGCATCTGGCGCGGATAGCTCGCGTCCGGGCTTTTGTACGTAGGGTTGCAGTGGCGAAACCGGCGCCGTATGCGCCGCCGGGGCAGTGTCCGATAGCGGCGTGACCGATACCGTCACGGCAGGCTCGGGGTGCACTGTCCTTCCTGATGAACCTTCCACTGCGCCCTCTGATGAGAGCGGGTTTGCCCCCCCGGGTCTTTTGCGACCGGGCAGATTGAAATCCAGGTGTTCCAGCCCCTTGTCAGGTGTGACGGGGCGGGATGTCGAAAGCGTGGCTGTATCGGCCTCAGGCGTTAATCGAGGGGCTTTGGGTTTGTTGCGCATTAAGGTGTGACTCCATGTCGATGAGTCAGCCGATCCAATGGCTGACTGACGTTTCCCGATGTGATGATGGACGTCACATCGGGCGTTTCGCGTTAAACAGGTCGGGGGCCGTTGTCGGCTCGATGATCGGAGGCCGGCGCGAGCCTGGTCGACAGTGTTGCAGTCAGGTTCGGTAGTGCTCAGGCACCGGCCAGACGATGTCGTCGGCGAAGGTGAGTTCACCTTTCGGCAGTTCAAGCACTACGCCGCCAGAACTGGCGATTTCGTCGATAAGTCCGTCGCAGAGGGATCTTCGGTGATAGTTGTCGAAGTCGGTCCCCTCCCAAATGCTCTCCTCGTAATATTCGAGACTGTCGTTGCTCTCCGCCATTGCGTAAATGTCGTCCACTCGGGCTGCCCGTCTGAGGTCCGAGCGCACCAGCCAGATTCGTTCGGCACTCACGCCCCGAGTCGGCATTGATATATGCCCTTCCAGTTCGTCGAACCAGAATCTGTTCTTGTTATTGAAGGCTAGTTCCTCGTGCCCCGGGACGACTTCTACGCCACGTGTGTCTATGGCATACACAAAAGAAGTTGTCTGCTTGCGGCGATTGGAGGTGTAGTTTTGCGTGTCATCGAAAACGAACGAACTGTCAGAGTCGGATTCGTTACCTTCACGTTCTCCACGGGAAGCGATACTGGCATCAGAGTCGTAGCCATCGGACCCGTCGCCGTTTTGCGAGACATTGTCGTCGTCGCCCGAAGGCCTTTTTCTTGTCCCCGCGTCCGGATCGATGCCGGGGTAACGGTTGGCCTGCGAGTTGTAGTGCCGCTCGTGAAAGTAACCACCATATGATGCAGCATAACTCTCGGCGTTTTTCAGGCCGAAGGTCGCGCTGAACGCGCGCTTGGTGGTTGTGCCGCTCGGGTTGCCCTTGCGATGGATCATGCGCCTGTCCCTGGACAGCTCGAATGGCGTTCGCGTCTCGCCTCTGAACATGGCCGGAATATCGGTACGGTAAATCACGTCGTATTTGTTGCGCAGGTAGCCGAGGCGGGCCGTGTAGTCGGCAAGGAACTCCTTGCTATAGCGAGAAGTCGGGTCACCGTGGTCGAATTTGCTACCTCGGGTCCTCAGCATCTGCACGTGATGTTCAAGTTCTTCGGCGATCAGTTTGAAGCGCTGATCATCGTCCTTGTTCATGGTCATGCGTTTATGTTCTTCGGCCCATGCGGGCATCTGGTAGCTTTCGAGGTCCGTGCGCAGGTGCTTCAATTGCGACGCCGTCAAGTTGTAGCTGCGCAATAGATGGCGACGCTCTTTGCGGGACATTGTCGGGTGGATCCACCTCAACGAATCTGTCACCTGCACGAGATCCTGGTCGTGCTGGATGCGCGTGGCCCAGGATGGCGGTTTGCCGGATGCATCCGCCTCGGCACGGAAGTCCGACAGTTGGGCGTCGGTCAGGTTGTACGTTTGCCGCAGATCGCCATCCGTCCAATTCGCCAGTTTTACCGGTGGCGGGATGGTATCTCGGGGTTGGGACAGGTCAACTTCCACCCAGCGATGGTTATGGTCCCTGTAGGCATGGGCGACAATGGGCGCGTCGCTGTCGGAGCCGAGATTGCGTACTTCGTGGAATCCGTTGGCACTCGCGGATTCGGCAACTATATGGCTTTCGCCGTCCAGAAAGATCTGATGGCTGTTCAGAAAGGTCAGATGGCGGCTTTCCTGCCACAGGTTGTTTTTGATGGATCGGTAAATCACCGGGCCCGGCTCTAGTTCCGACCACTTCTTTACTCGCCACATATTGATGCTTGGGTCAAACATGACGAAGGCATGATGTGTTTTACCGTTGATTTCCAGGTCCACGAACTTAGCGGCGCCGAAGTCTTTTACCCCGAACGCGTCAGTTTCTATCGTCTTCCTATTCAACAAAGACGGGTCGAATGTGTAATCCATCAATGATCCTGGACCGGGCGTGTGGGTGGTCGGGTTACTGGTTGTCGGCAAATCGTGCACGGTCACGGCAGGTGATGTTTGCAGATCAGCAGGGGACGGCTCGGTGGACGGCGTGTCCCTTGGAGATGTGGAGTCCAATCCCTGCTTCCATTGAGAGAAATCCCTGAATGGATCAGAGCCCGTCTCATCGAAACGTGGTCGTTTGGTGGAACTGCCTGGCAGTTCAGGCGCCACAGGCGAGCGTGGTCGAGGTTTTTGCCGCATAAAAATTACACTCCATGTTCAATGAGCCAGCCGATCCGTCGGCTGGCTCTGGTAAACCCGGTTCGACGCAGAGGACGAACAGGGCACAAACCAGCAGGTAAAGCGTCAGGCGGTTTGGCTCGCCTTGATAAACAGGTCCTGTTCCTTGATGCGCAGGGCTGGATCGCTATCGATGCTCCAATAGTTGTCCACTGAGTTGTAGTAAACCCTCCCGGACATGGGCGGTGTAAAGCCGATGTTCTTGACGGTGATTTTCGTCGCCAGCTCTTTCTTTTCCTGATGCAAACGAATATCGGCCATCAAACTGTCGAGGTCTGCGTAGCCCTGCGCGTCGATTACGTAAAGTTGCATCACTTCAAACAGCAGCTCGACCTGGTAGATATTGCCGGTCGACGTCGCAACGCTGATCGACTCCACCGGGCCGGCGTGGTCCAGACTGGGAAGTTGAATGACGACGCTACCGATTTGCAGATGGTGTGCATCCAGCCGGATATCGTCGCGGGTAATCTTTTCAGTCATTTTTGTAGTGAAAATGGTCCATGCCGACGCGTCGGACGTTTGCGCAATGGCCCCGGGAGTGGACAGGCTGAACGTGCTGTTGCTGACCGGATAGACATCGTAGGTAGACGCCTGGCCGTGCAATACGTAAGTGCCATTGTGTGGCGGTGGCGGAAAGTTGATTTCCTGGGGTTTGGCGCCCAGTTGCACGGGTTTGATGGGCCCAGGTCTGACGAACGGGTACTTGCCTTGCCTGAGTTTCAGGCATTCCCGGGTCGTCAGGGTTTTGCTGCCTGGTGCATCGGCGTCTTCCCGGTAGGGCACGCGCGGAGCGGCAACGTTATACGAGGTGCCATCGCGCATGATCAGTACGATCGGGTGTCTGACCTGCACGAGGGTGGTCCTGATATTGTTGAAGCCGGTCTGACTATCGCGTTCTTTTCTGGCCTTGATCACACCTGTGAAATTAAGCAGCTTCGACGGAAGACGCAGCCAAAGGTTGAACTGTTCGTACTGCAAATAGCGAACGCCTGACGCATTACTGCTGACACTGACGTCGTAACTGACCCTGACATCGAGGATTTCGTCGGCGTCGTAGTCCAGATGAAGGGTTCGGGCGGCTTTGGCAGTGCTGGCGGGGGCGAAAATATTCAGGCGCTTTCCATTGCGCGAGACAAAATGATGCGCGGCCGGGTGCGTAAAGATATCAACCGTGCCGCTGTTGGCGATGTGCGGCGCAGGTGGGCGGTCGCCAATGACCAGCACCCGGCACTCGACGTCATGATCCAGGTTATCCGCCAGTTCCAGCGCCAGTATCGGTTCCAGTTCGTAACGGTCCTGGGTCTTGAGCAGCAGCCGGCTGTTTTTTATCACGCGTTTGTCGTCGATCTGTTGATAAACCCCTTCAATCGTCAACACATGATCGGGCTCCTCGCCATCCACGCCTTTGAGGGAGGTGACGACCAGCGAGGTGCCAATGACCTGCCAGCGTTGAATCCGCGCCAACGGCCAGCCGAACTCGATGATGCTCGTTTCCTTGCCGTCTTCGATGATCACGGGGCGTGCTGCGGTGTCGGCGATGTAATAGCGATCGATGCCGACGCCGCCACCGACCCGACAGTCCGTCCCGCGGATGATGATCGTATCGTCACCGGCACCGGCCGTGACGTGGTCGTTGCCGTTGGCCGAAATCTGGTTGGCCTCGTCGCTGCCGGTGATTCGATTTGAGCCATTGCGCAGTGTCGAAACATTTTCGATGGATTGGAGTTGCGCCACTTCCAGGTCAGCGACCGTAGCATCGTGACTTCGCAACGCGATCTTGCCGGTCTGCAGGTTCACGTCGTAACCCACATGGCGAGTATCGCGGGTCGGGCGCGAGCCTTCGAAGGTCAGCGTGTCATTGCCTTCACCTGCATCAAGGACGCTGCTTTTTGCCGGTTTTTCGACCCGCGCGAATTCCTGGTGGGTGCTCTCGAAATAGAACACATCATTCTTGTCACCCCCGGTCAGTATTTTCTCGCCTTCGGCATAACTGAAAATATTGGGCCTGGCCTGTACGCCGACAACCTGATCATTGCCGCCACCCAGTCGCCACAAAATGGCCTTGTCGTCCCCGGGTGTGCCGGTGATCACGCCTTTGAGGTCGGCCGGCAGCCCGTCGCGGGCGTCGATGCGGTCATCGGCGCTGATTACGGTGGGCAGCTTGTCTGCTTTATAGGGTTGTTCGCCCAGCGTTTCGTCCCACTGGTAGCGCCAGACTTTCACCGGTTCGAGCACCACCCGGTAGTTGCCATTGACGACATGTTCCACATAATTCTTGTAGGCGCCTTCAAGCAGTTGCTCGGTCGCGCCCTGCAGTTGTTTTTGATAGTGAGCGGAGAACTGCGCGATTTTGAAGCGATCCATGACGTCTTCATCCAGCTCCTGCCGGGTGAAGGCGAACCAGCCGGAGCGCAAGCGTTCGTGGACGGTCAACTCGATGTAATCATCGATGTCGTCGACAACCCTGACCGCCCGGTAGATTTCTGCCGTGAGGATGAGCACAACAGCCGCGAGGATGCCCAGTGGGCCGGCGATGGCACCAAAGCCGAGCATTGCCGCGATGCCGAGCGCGATGCTGATGACTGCGCCTGCCACCGCCAAACCGCCCGCAACGTAATGATCCTGGCTTTCCTTGCCGGAAGTTGCGGCGGCGGCATTGAACGATTTGATCGCACTGACTATGTCAAACGGCAAAGTGATGATGCTCGCGATCAGCCCGGCGCCCCGAGAAAGGTATTTTCCTACGGTGGTGGCGGGGAACCGCCCGAACATCTTCGAACCATTCTGAAGCATCGCTTCACCGGTTTTGGTCAAGCCCCGCTCGATGATCAAGGATCCGAGTTCAGCGCTGATGGCGCCACCGTTGAACGCCGCCTCGCCCCAGTCACCGACCTTGATGGCTTCTACCAGCCCCATATAACCGCTGTAGATGCCATAAGCCTGCAAACCCACGCCAGCACCGCTAGTAAGGTAGGTTTTGCCCTTGTGGACCCAGGATGGCAGGTAGTCGAGAGCGTCGACGCGGCGGATATCGATTTTCTGCGCGGCATTGGTCAGCTTGTCCAGACGATCTATCTGGCTGCCGGGCGTGACCGGTTCGGCGCTGACCATGAGAGCGGGCGCATCGACCGAGCGTAGTGTGGAAATCTCGAACATCAGCGTCGCTACGGTCTCACTTGCGGCCACGTCCGTGGCAACGATACGGGCCACGACTTTGGCCGGGTCGAAACTCATGGAGTCGAGAAAGTCCGGATCGGCCACTTTCAGATTGACGTTGTCCGGACTGAGGGGCATTCCGCTGATTTTCGCCCCGAGAACCTCAAGCTCGACCCGGGACACGGTGAATTCGCCGATGCGCAACGGGCCATGACGTTTGTCGAGAGACTTGAGTGTCGGTGCCGAGGACTTGTCGGGTTTGGCTGTCGGCTCAGGCAGCGCGGCAGGTACTTGCAGATGCCCGGCCGGTGGTGCGTGGGTGTTGGCCGAAGCGTCGATTTCCGAAACCTCAAGTGTGCGAAAAGTTACCAGTTCGACAGCGGGTTGAATAAGTTTTGCCATTGTTTCAATCCTTTATAAATAACCGCGATGCGGCCCCGGTTTCCATACCGGTGGGCGAACGGAAGTGCTCCCGTAGCGTCATGCGGGAGTTGTAATCATGTTTGTTGGAGTTGCTGTTTATTAGCAGTCGGTAACTTGTTGCGGATTGACTGGCTAGGTGTGTCGGGCGTTTGTTATTCAAGGCCAGACAATGTCATCGCCATATTCTTTTTTATCGCCGGACAATATCAATATCGGTTTGCCACTCGCCTCGACTTGATCAATCAACTGGTCATATTCATGTTTATTGGCTCGTCCGGCATGGGTGGCCGCTTCAATATGTTCGGCGCGGTCCCCGGCCTGCTCGGTAATGTCCTGGACTTTTGCGCCCTTGGTCAGGGTCGAGTTCAACAGCCAGATGCGCTCGGCTTCGAGTCCTGCCTGGGTGACCGAAATCAGGCCTTCATAGTCGTCGTCGGGAAACCAGGTCTGCGGCTGCTCGCGGGCCTTTGAATTGAACAAGTGGTTCTCTTCATGCGGCACGACTTCCAGGGTGCGGGTGTCCAGCACGTAAATGAACATTTCGGTCTGACGTTCGCGGATCGTCACGTAGTTGCGTTCGTTATCCAGAAAGACTGGATCGTCGGCGTCCGACCAACCGGATGACGAGCTGCTGTCGCTGTCACTGGAGTCACCCGAACTGCTATCCGAAGTGGCCCCACCGGCGCTTTTGCCGGGATATTTGTTGGTCTGGGAGTTGTACTGGAGATACTCGGGGTCCGGTGCGCTGCCATACATCAGGCCTTCCTTCAGACTGAAGGTGGCGCTGATCGGTTTGTGCGTCGCCGCGCCCGGTTTGTGCGCATAACGGGGGAGCATTGCATTGTCATTCGCCAGTTCGAACGGGGTGCGATCATCGCCCCTGAACAAGGCCGGTACGTCAGTTCGATACAGGCAGTCATTCTTGTTGCGCCGATAACCCAACGTGGCCAGCAGTGCCTCACGTAACGGCGTGGTCAGGCTGGTTTCGGGGTGATACCAGTCGTGCCGGGCGCCGTGTTTGAGATTGAGTTCGTTGCTCAGGTCCTGACTCAGCCGGGTGAGAGTCTGCGGATTACTCAAGTCTGCCGTCAGTTGCTTGTGTGCTTGGGCCCACGGCGCAATCTTCAGTTCGGTCTTCATCTCCAGGCGCAAACGCAGCAATTGGCTCGGTAGCAGGTTGTAGGACTGCAACAATGCTTCGCGTGCATCCGGGCTGAGCGTCGGGTGCAGCCAGCGCAGGCTGTTGTGCAGCAGGTCAGCGGCCGGGTTTGCCGTGACATTGGCTTCAGCCCATTGCGGGGGCTTGCCGAGTGTTTGCGCTTCTACCCTGAACCGCGCGATGTCAGCCCCTTGAATGGCGTACACCTCCCAGATTTCCTGGTCGGTCCAGTGTTTCAAATGCGTGGGCTGCGCACTGAAACCAGCGCTTGGCGGATCGACCTCAATCCAGTTGCCGTGGCGATCCTTGAAGGCGAAGCGCGTGCCGGTTTCCAGTGAGCCCAGTGCCGGTTTGAGGTGGTAATAACCTTGCCCATCGGGAGAGTGCACCGATGCCGTGTATTGGCTCTGCTTGAGTATGGTGGCGGGTTTGGAAGCGCGCGGCTGTTTGGCCGCGCTTTCGCTTTGCACGTCCCCGGCCGGACCCGGTCTTTTTGCCGGTGTATTGTTTGCCGCTTGTGGCGCTCGGTTGACGACGGGGTTTGCACCGGTCTGGGTCGCGAGTCGCCAGGTCGGGCGTCCGGGATTTTTTACCAAAAGTGGGCCGGACGCATCGCGCTCCGTCAGCAACTTGACCTGACAGGTGCCGAGTGTTGCATCGAATTCGACATGTGCCGTATGCAGTGCGCCTTCATGTTCCACGTCGACGAAGCGGCGTCCGACAATAAATCGAAAGCCCGCTGCATCGGCCTGTTGCAGACCCCGCAGGAAGTCGGGTCTCAGCCAGTACTGGTTAAACGGATTGTCTGCTGCCTGTGCGGTAATGCGGCTGCCCGGCAATTCGCTGATGACCACGGCAGGCTTGCGCACCGGATCCCTGCTGGAGCGGGACAGAGAAATTTCAGTCGCCGTATTGTGCGGCCAGGTATCGACCGGCCTGGCGAAAGGCGATGAAGACAACGGGTTGTTGTCGGGTTGTCGAGTAGTGGGCGAATTGTTTTCTGTCTTGTTCGGAGATGTAGTGGGTGGCTTTCTGGGTATCTTCGGGCTCATTGAAACTCCGTTGCCATTGAACTTGTATAAAGTTGGCTGTTGCTGGGTACGTATTGGCAGAGTATTTATTTGACGTGCGCTCAAGTACAAAGCCAAATTCGCGAGAGTGATTTGCTTTGTCGGATGCGGGGTGAGCGCGTGGGCTTAATCTAATTGATTTTGTACTGAGCGTGAGGGGGGAGTTGCAATGCTTTTATCTTGAATGTGTAACTTCAGTTTTTTATTTTCGATAAAACTGAGGCTTGTAGGAAGTTGGCTGGGAAGAATCAGAGATGGGAATAAGAAGTTGGCCTCACTCTCGTCGGAAAAATCCTCGGAGAGTGGGCAGGGGAGATGCGTAAAGAAGCGTGCGATCAGTAGGCGTAGCGCAACAGCGTATGGGGCAAATGACGCAGCACGAAAAAGCCGAACAACGCCACCATTGCCGGCAGGATCAGCCACCACACCTTGAACGGCATGGCATTGAGCGGCGATTGGCGCTGGTTCAGCCACAGGCTTGCCGCACACATGCAGGCGGCGAGCATGGCGCCGGCGAGAATGTCCGTCGGCCAGTGGGCGCCGAGATAGACGCGCGACAGCGCAATCGCCATTGCCGGTATGCAGCCGATCAGCAGCCACGTCAGGCGCATGCGTGGCGGTTGCCCGCGTCCGGCAAGGACGGCCAGGGTCAGGAACAGCGCGAACGAGCCGGAGGCATGGCCACTGGGCATGCTGTAACTGGTGATCGGATCGGTCAGCACTTCCGGGCGTACCCGGGCGAAAAACTGTTTGGTGACGGTGTTGGCGAGTGCGGTGACGAGGAGGGTGCCGCCCGCGAAAACGGCCTGACGCCACTGGCGGCACACCAGCAACAGGCCAGTCAGCAAGATGCTGAACAGCAACATGTTGCGGAACTCGCCGATCAACGTCAGGGTGACCGCGATTTCATCCAGCACCGGTTGGCGATGTTCCTGGACCAGGGTCATCACGCCTTGATCGAGGGCGGTCAGGTACGGATAACCGATGAACAGACCGATCAGAATCAGCAGGCTCATGCTGCTGATCCAGATCGTCGCGCGGCGGTGGCGGCGCAGGCTGCTGTTCACGCTGAGGCCGACCATGACGGCAATACTGGCGGCAACGATGCCCGCCTCAAGCCAGAAACCTTCCGGCAATGGCAGACGGAAAGCCGCGCCGGTGGCCCAGCCGGGCAGCAGATAGGCGAGGCTCCAGCCGGCGGCGGCCAGCAGGCTGACGGCGGCGAAGCGCGGGAAAGGCATGTCGCACATCCCCGCGACCATCGGCAGCATCGGTCTTAGCGGGCCGATGAAGCGTCCGACCAGCAGACTGGCGATCCCGTAGCGCTGGAAATAGGTCTCGGCGCCCGCCATCCATTCCGGATGATGGCGCAGGCCGGGCAGTCTGCGGATGTTCTGGTGGAAGTGGCGGCCGAGGAAGTACGAAACCAGATCGCCGAGGATGCCGCCGAGAAAACCCAGCAACAGGGTTTCGCTCAACGACAAGGCGCCGCTGCCGGCCATCACTGCCACGGCAAACAGCATCACGGTGCCGGGTACGATCAACCCGGCAATCGCCAGGCATTCGACAAAGGCCACAATGAACACCGCTGCGGCCAGCCATTGTGGATTGGCGGCCAGCCATCCGGTCACGCTATCGAGCCATGGGCCCATACAAACAACTCCATCAAATCTTCAATTGGCCCTTGTGGGAGCGAGCCTGCTCGCGAAAAGGGAGTGTCAGGCGAAATAACCATGGCTGACCGAGCGCTTTCGCGAGCAGGCTCGCTCCCACAGGGAATTCCTTCTACTTCAAATCTGCTTCCGACGTGGGCAATACAAAATAATCGCGACCTTCGACCTGACCCCGGCGCAGCGGGTTCCGCGTGCACCATTGAGCGTAAGCAGCGTCGACGAAGCGATACATCAAGTGCTCGTCACGACCGTGAGGGATGCCCAGGCGCGTGGTTTGAATGATGTGCGAGGGCGCCGGCCCGGTATCTTCCACCAATAGCACCTCATGGTCGAAACGCTTGGCGTCCCATACCGGCACCTTCAAGCCGAGCGCCTTGCACAGCAATGTCTGGCCGGCGCAGAGTTTCTGCGACGGGCGCGGACGACCCTGTGCATCAGGATTGTTCAGCAGCATCTGCGCCAGACTCGCCGGGCCGCTGATTTCATCGACCCACGGATAAGCCGATTTGATCAGTACTGCATTGCCGGGCCCTTGCGCACTGAAGTTCAGCGAATCGCCGCCGCGGGCGTAATACATATAGATGTGGCCACCATCCAGAAACAAAGCTTTACGTTTTTCTGTGTATCCGAGGGAGGCGTGACTGCCTTTTTCTTCGCAGTAATAGGCTTCGGTTTCGATGATTCGCGCGCTCAGCCACAGATTGCCGACCCGGTGGCGGATGACTTTACCCAGCAGATCCCGGGCCAGCAGTTGCGCGTCACGGTCGAAAAAAGCGTCCGGAAGGCCCAATGGCAGGCGCTCGGCGCTGTTGCGAATGGTCAGGTTGGACATGGCAGGCAGGGTTTATCCAGGCTGAGAAGGTCGGAATGATAACAATCCGAGGCTTAATTACGGCTGAACATTGGCAATTCGCAATCCATTTCGACCATCCGCCCGTCACCGCTGTTAGTCCCGGGACGCGACAGCTATAATCTGCCGCTTTCCTCTTTGCCAAGACCCCAGCAGACCATGACTGAGTCCGTTCTTGACTACATGACCCGATTGGGTCGCGCCGCCCGCGAAGCCTCCCGGGTCATCGGCCGTGCCAGCACTGCGCAGAAAAACCGCGCCTTGCAGGCCGCTGCCAATGCGTTGGACGCTGCTCGCGCGGAGCTGGCCGCAGCCAATGAACGGGATCTGGCCGCTGGTCGCGCCAATGGTCTGGAGCCGGCACTGCTGGAGCGTCTGGAGCTGACCCCTGCACGCATCGACGGCATGATCGTTGGTTTGCGCCAGGTGGCGGCATTGCCGGATCCGGTCGGGGCAATCCGTGACATGAGCTTCCGCCCGTCGGGGATTCAGGTTGGCAAGATGCGCGTGCCACTGGGGGTGATCGGGATCATTTACGAGTCCCGTCCCAACGTGACCATCGATGCCGCCAGCCTGTGCCTGAAGTCTGGCAACGCAACCATCCTGCGCGGTGGCTCGGAAGCGATTCACTCCAACCGTGCCATTGCTGCCTGCATTCAACGCGGTCTGGCCGAGGCAGAATTGCCCGCCGCCGTGGTGCAAGTGGTCGAAACCACCGACCGTGCCGCCGTCGGCGCGATGATCACCATGCCCGAGTACGTCGATGTGATCGTGCCGCGCGGTGGCCGTGGCCTGATCGAGCGCATCAGCCGCGATGCCCGTGTGCCGGTGATCAAGCATCTGGATGGCATCTGCCACGTTTACGTCAGTGCTCACGCCGATCTGGCGAAAGCCCAGCGTATCGCCTTCAACGCCAAGACCTATCGCTACGGCATCTGCGGTGCGATGGAGACATTGCTGGTCGATCAAACTGTTGCCAAGGATTTCCTGCCGTCGATGGCTGCCCAGTTCCGCGAAAAAGGCGTTGAGCTGCGTGGTTGCGAGCGCACCCGGGCGATTATCGAGGCCGTAGCGGCCAGCGAAGACGACTGGAGCACCGAGTACCTGGCGCCAATCCTGTCGATCCGCGTGGTCGACGGTCTGGACCAGGCCATCGAACACATCAACCACTACGGCTCGCACCACACCGACTCGATCGCCAGCGAAAACCTCGCCGACACCCGCCGGTTCGTGGCCGAAGTCGACTCGGCGTCGGTGATGATCAACACCCCGACCTGCTTCGCCGATGGATTTGAATACGGATTGGGTGCCGAGATCGGCATTTCTACTGATAAGCTGCACGCCCGCGGCCCGGTGGGCCTCGAAGGACTGACCTGCGAGAAGTACATCGTGGTCGGAGATGGCCAGTTGCGCGGCCAGGCGCCGGTCTGACTTGACCGACCTCGACCTGACAGCGCCGCAAACCGGCAGCGAGTCTCGCCCCCGACGCATCGGCGTGCTGGGCGGAACGTTCGATCCGGTGCACATCGGCCATTTGCGCGGTGCGCTGGAAGTCGCCGAGGCGCTGGCGCTTGATGAGTTGCGCCTGACGCCGAGCGCGCGGCCGCCGCATCGCGATACGCCGCAGGTGTCGGCGCAGGACCGGCTGGCGATGGTCGAGTGCGCGGTGGCCGGAGTGCCGCCGCTGGTGGTGGACGCCCGCGAATTGCAGCGGGACAAACCGTCCTACACCATTGATACCCTGGAGTTGATGCGTGCCGAAATGCCCGCCGAGACCCAGGTTTTTCTGCTTTTGGGCTGGGACGCATTTTGCGGCCTGCCCACTTGGCACCGCTGGGAAGAGTTGCTCCAGCATTGCCATATCCTGGTGCTACAGCGCCCGGACGCCGACAGCGAACCGCCGGATGCCTTGCGCAACCTGCTGGCAGCGCGTTCGGTGAGCGACCCGCTGGCCCTGAAAGGGCCGAGCGGACAGATTGCATTCGTCTGGCAGACTCCGCTCGCGGTCTCCGCCACCCAGATCCGTCAACTGCTGGCCAGCGGTAAGTCGGTACGTTTCCTGGTGCCCGACGCGGTCCTGGCCTACATCGATGCGCACGGTCTGTATCGTGCGTCGAACTGAACAAGGCGTGCTTCACTGATACGAATCCACGTGTCGCCAAGCCGCCGAAAATATGAGCAAAACGAGTTTTATATGACTGACAAAGACCAAACCAAAGTTAAGCGCAAAGGCACATTCAAGAGCGCTCCGCTGCCAGAGCCGGTCAACACCAACGAGCCGCTGAAAGGTGACGAACTGGTCAAGCTCGCTGTTGCAGCCCTGGAAGACGTCAAGGCGCAGGACATTCAAATCATTGATGTTCGCGACAAGCAAAGCATCACTGACTACATGATCATCGCCACCGGTACGTCCAATCGCCAGATCAACGCGATGCTCGACAAGGTTCGCGAAGAAGTGAAAAAGCAGGGCGCCAAGCCGCTGGGCGAAGAAGGCAAGGGCGACAGCGACTGGGTACTGCTCGACCTCGATCTGGTGATCGTGCACATGATGACTGCCTCGGCGCGTCAGTTCTACGACCTGGAGCGCCTGTGGGCCGGTGCCGAGCAAAGCCGTGCGGCCGACGCCAAGCACCACAGCCCGGAAAACACCCACGAGCATTTCACCAAGCTCAATAAAGACCAGCTGTAAGGGATTGCTGTGCGACTGCGACTGATCGCCGTCGGTTCACGCATGCCCAAATGGGTGGAAGAAGGCTGGCATGAATATGCCAAGCGTCTTCCGTCCGAGCTGGCGCTGGAACTGGTGGAAATACCGCTCAACACCCGTGGCAAGAATGCCGACGTGGCCCGTTTCATCCGCCAGGAAGGCGAAGCCATGCTGGCCAAGGTCGGGCCGAACGAGCGGATCGTCACGCTGGAAGTCCACGGCAAACCCTGGAGCACCGAGCAGCTTGCGGTCGAACTCGACCGTTGGCGGCTGGATTCGCGCACGGTCAATTTCATGGTCGGTGGACCGGAAGGTCTGGCGCCGGAAGTCTGCGCCCGCGCTGATCAGCGATGGTCGTTGTCACCGTTGACGCTGCCGCACCCGCTGGTGCGGATCCTGATCGGCGAACAGTTGTACCGTGCCTGGACCGTGCTGTCCGGTCACCCTTACCACAAGTAAGCCTGCCCTCATGTCTCAGCCGATCCGCATCAAGGACCACGAAAAGGACGCACGCCTGGTGCGTAGCCGCGTCGTGTTCGGGGCCGTTGTGGTGGTGGCGCTGATTTGTGTGCTTATTGCGCGGCTGTATTACTTGCAGGTGATCCAGTACGAGTACCACTCGACGCTGTCGGAAAACAACCGCGTCCACGTTCAGCCGATCCCGCCGACGCGCGGGCTGATTTTCGACCGCAACGGTGTGGTGGTGGCGGACAACCGGCCGAGTTTCAGCCTGAGCATGACCCGCGAGCGCTCCGGCGACTGGCAGCAAGTGCTCGATGTGATCGTCGAAGTGCTGGAACTGACGCCCGAGGACCGGGTGATCTTCGAGAAACGCATGCGTCAGGGGCGCCGGCCATTCGAGCCGGTGCCGGTCCTGTTCGAGCTGACCGAAGAGCAGATCGCCCGCATCGCGGTGAATCAGTTCCGTCTGCCCGGCGTTGAAGTGGTCGCGCAACTGGTTCGTCACTATCCACAGGGCGCGCACTTCGCGCACTCGGTGGGTTACATGGGGCGGATCAACGAGAAAGAGCTGAAAAGCCTCGATCCGGTCAACTACAGCGGCACCCACCACATCGGCAAGACCGGTATCGAGCGTTTCTACGAGCCGGAGTTGCACGGTCAAGTCGGTTACGAAGAAGTCGAGACCAACGCCCGTGGCCGCGTCTTGCGCGTGCTCAAGCGTACCGATCCGATTCCCGGCAAGGATATTGTCCTCAGCCTCGACATCAAATTGCAGGAAGCGGCCGAAGCTGCGCTCGGCGGGCGTCGTGGTGCGGTGGTTGCGCTGGATCCGAAGACCGGCGAAGTGCTGGCCATGGTCAGTCAGCCGAGCTTCGACCCGAACCTGTTCGTCACCGGGATCAGCTTCAAGGCCTACGCCGAGCTGCGCGATTCCATCGACCGGCCACTGTTCAACCGCGTGCTGCGCGGTCTGTACCCGCCGGGTTCGACGATCAAGCCGGCGGTGGCGATTGCCGGTCTCGATTCGGGTGTGGTGACGGCGTCGAGCCGGGTGTTCGACCCGGGCTACTACATGCTGCCGAACTACGATCACAAGTACCGTAACTGGAACCGCACCGGTGACGGCTTCGTCGACCTCGATACGGCGATCATGCGTTCCAACGACACCTATTTCTACGACCTCGCGCACAAGCTGGGCATCGATCGGCTGTCGGCTTACATGAACAAGTTCGGCATCGGCCAGAAGGTCTCGCTGGACATGTTCGAAGAATCTCCTGGCCTGATGCCGTCTCGCGAATGGAAACGTGCGACCCGCAAGCAGGCCTGGTTCCCGGGCGAAACCCTGATTCTCGGGATCGGCCAGGGCTACATGCAATCAACCCCGCTGCAACTGGCCCAGGCCACGGCGCTGGTCGCCAACAAAGGCGTGTGGAACCGCCCGCACCTGGCCAAATCCCTCGAAGGGGTGAAGCCGGTGGACGAAAACCCGATGCCGGACATTATCCTGCGTGATCCGTCGGACTGGACCAAGGTCAACCACGGCATGCAGCAAGTGATGCACGGTGCCCGCGGCACCGCGCGCAAAGCGGCCATTGGCGCGCAATACCGTATCGCCGGTAAATCAGGTACGGCGCAGGTGGTGGCGATCAAGCAGGGCGAGAAGTACGACCGCTCCAAGGTTCAGGAGCGCCATCGTGACCACGCCTTGTTCGTCGGCTTCGCCCCGGCCGATGACCCGCGAATCGTCGTGTCGGTGATGGTCGAGAACGGTGAATCCGGCTCCGGCGTTGCCGCGCCAGTGGTGCGTCAGGTCATGGACGCCTGGCTGCTCGATCAGGACGGACGTTTGAAGGCCGAATACGCCAGCCCAATCAGTGCGGAGGCTACGGCCCGTGATGAATAATTTTGATCGCATGCTCTCCAGTGAGGATGTGATGCGTCGCCGCGCGACGCTGCTGCAAAGACTGCATATCGATGGCCCGTTGCTGATCCTGCTGCTGATCCTCGCCGCCGGCAGCCTGTTCGTGCTGTATTCGGCCAGCGGCAAGAGCTGGGACCTGCTGGCCAAACAGGCCACTTCGTTCGGCATCGGTCTGGTGTCGATGATCGTCATCGCCCAGTTCGAGCCGCGTTTCATGGCGCGCTGGGTGCCACTCGGTTATGTGATCGGCGTGGTGCTGCTGATGGTGGTGGACATCATGGGCCACAACGCCATGGGTGCCACGCGCTGGATCAACATCCCCGGGGTGATCCGCTTCCAGCCCTCGGAGTTCATGAAGATCCTGATGCCGGCAACCATTGCCTGGTATCTGTCCAAACGCACCTTGCCGCCGCAACTCAAGCATGTCGGCATCAGCCTGATGCTGATCGGTGTGCCCTTCATTCTGATCGTGCGTCAGCCCGACCTCGGCACCTCGCTGCTGATTCTCGCTGGTGGCGCGTTCGTGCTGTTCATGGGCGGCTTGCGCTGGCGCTGGATTCTCAGCGTGCTGGCGGCTGCCGTACCCGTGGCCGTGGCCATGTGGTTCTTCATCATGCACGACTACCAGAAGCAACGAATCCTGACGTTCCTCGACCCGGAAAGCGATCCGCTCGGCACGGGCTGGAACATCATTCAGTCGAAAGCCGCGATCGGTTCCGGCGGCGTCTTCGGCAAGGGCTGGCTGCTCGGCACCCAGTCGCACCTGGACTTCCTGCCAGAAAGCCACACCGACTTCATCATTGCCGTACTGGGCGAAGAGTTCGGTCTGGTGGGCATCTGCGCGCTGCTGCTGATTTACCTTTTACTGATCGGCCGGGGGCTGGTGATCACCGCTCAGGCACAGACGCTGTTCGGCAAATTGCTCGCTGGCGCGTTGACCATGACGTTTTTTGTTTACGTTTTCGTCAACATCGGTATGGTCAGTGGCCTGTTGCCGGTCGTAGGGGTGCCGTTGCCATTCATTAGCTACGGAGGAACTTCGCTGGTGACGCTGCTGTCAGCGTTTGGGGTTTTGATGTCGATCCATACCCATCGCAAGTGGATCGCACAGGTTTGAATAAGGTGAAGAGTTCAATGCAAGTAATGCGTGGCTGGGCGACTCGATGCGCGCCGCTGGTTGGCCTGATGGGCCTGCTGGGCAGCGTCCAGGAAGCGCTGGCCGGCGAATACGAAGGCTCACCTCAGGTGGCCGAATTCGTCGGTGAAATGACCCGCGACTACGGTTTCGCCGGTGAGCAATTGATGGGTGTTTTCCGCGAGGCTCAGCGCAAACAGGCGATTCTCGACGCCATCTCCAGACCCGCCGAGCGGGTCAAACAGTGGAAAGAATATCGCCCGATGTTCATCACTGACGCGCGCATTGCGCGAGGTGTGGACTTCTGGCGCCAGCACGAGGCCACTCTGGCGCGTGCCGAGCAGGAATACGGCGTGCCGGCACAAGTCATCGTGTCGATTATCGGCGTTGAGACCTTTTTCGGACGTAATACCGGTAATTACCGGGTGATCGATGCCTTGTCCACGCTCGGATTCGACTATCCTCCCCGTGCCGAATTTTTCCGCAAGGAACTGCGTGAGTTCCTGCTGCTGGCCCGTGAAGAGCAGGTCGATCCATTGACGCTCAAAGGCTCGTACGCCGGGGCCATGGGCCTGCCGCAGTTCATGCCGAGCAGCTTTCGCGCCTATGCGGTGGACTTCGACGGTGACGGCCACATCAATATCTGGAACAACCCGGATGATGCGATCGGCAGCGTCGCGAGTTATTTCAAGCGTCACGGCTGGGTCGCCGGTGAGCCGGTGGTCAGCCGGGCGGATGTGCGCGGCGAGCAGGTCGATGAAGGTCTGACCACCGGCATCGAGCCGACAAAGACGGTTGGAGAGTTGCGAGCGCTGGGCTGGTCAAGTCATGATGCGCTGCGCGATGATATGCCGGTTACTGCATTTCGCCTCGAAGGCGACAACGGCCCTGAATACTGGATGGGCCTGAAGAATTTCTACGCGATCACGCGTTATAACCGCAGCGTGATGTACGCCATGGCCGTACATCAACTGTCTGAACAGCTGGTACAAGCACGGGGCGTCAAGTAATGCGGGCATTGCCTAACAATAAACCCCTGAAGCTGGTGGCATTCGCTGCGTTGGCGGTATTGGTCGCCAGTTGCACGACCAGCCGTTCCCCGACGCCGAAAACCGCCAATACCGTTGTGCGAGCGCAGCCGGGTCTGGATATCAACCGCGCGCACAAAGATGGCGCGCCGTGGTGGGACGTCGATGTGTCGCGCATCCCGGATGCCACGCCGACCCTGCACACCGGTCCGTACAAGGCCAACCCGTACACCGTACTGGGCAAAACCTACTTCCCGTTGCAGGAATCCAAGACCTACGTCGCCTCCGGCACGGCGTCCTGGTACGGCACCAAGTTTCACGGTCAGAACACCGCCAACGGCGAGGTTTATGACCTGTACGGCATGAGCGCCGCCCACAAGACTTTGCCACTGCCAAGTTACGTTCGGGTGACCAATCTGGACAACAACAAGAGTGTGATCCTGCGAGTCAACGACCGTGGGCCGTTCTACTCTGATCGCATCATCGACTTGTCTTACGCGGCCGCGAAGAAACTCGGTTACGCCGAAATCGGTACGGCGCGGGTCAAGGTCGAGGGCATCGATCCCCAGCAGTGGTGGGCCGCCAAGGGCCGTCCGGCGCCTTTGATGCTCAACGAGCCACAAGTCGCGCAGAACAGCGCTCCGGTGATCACGGCCTCGGCCGGCACTGTCGAGCAGTGGACGCCGCCGCCGCAACAACATGCCTCTGACACCGTCCCTGTGCCGATGAGTGCAAAAAAAAACGCTTCTGCAACAGCAACTGGCCAGTATCTGCAGGTGGGCGCGTTCGCCAACCCGGACGCTGCAGAACTGCTGAGGTCGAAGCTCAGCGGGATGGTGAGCGCTCCGGTGTTCATCAGCTCGATCGTGCGCAATCAGCAGACCCTGCACCGGGTTCGCCTGGGGCCGATCGGCTCGCCGGGTGAAATTGCCCAGGTGCAGAACAGCGTGCGCCTGGCCAACCTTGGTTCGCCAAGTGTGGTCACCGAGTAATACGTAGAACTTGATTGACGGTTCACTTGCGGTATAGGGGGGTGAACCAGGTTGTTGGCTCGTCGAAGAACAAAAGCCCGGCAAGGGTGACTGGAGTGAGCAACTGAACACGCGATGGCTCGTTAGAAAGTCATCTGATTAAATTTTGTCCGCAAGGACAGTTTCCATTAGCGATTTCGAGAGACGGATGAACATCACCACCTTTGCCAAACGCCTGTGTCTGCTAGTCCCGCTGCTCCTCTCGCCAGCCGCCTTCGCGGCCGAGATGATGCCGTCGCCACCTCAACTGGCCGCAAAAGCTTACGTTCTGATGGACGCCAGCAGCGGCAACGTGCTGGTCGAAAACAATGGCGACCAGCGCCTGCCTCCGGCCAGCCTGACCAAACTGATGACCGCGTACATCGCTACGCTGGAAATCCGTCGCGGCCAGATCGGTGAAAACGACCCGGTGACCGTCAGCGAAAACGCCTGGCGCACCGGTGGTTCGCGGATGTTCATCAAGGTCGGCTCGCAGGTGACGGTCAGCGACCTGCTGCACGGCATCATCATTCAGTCCGGCAACGACGCCAGCGTGGCGCTGTCCGAGCACATCGCCGGCAGCGAAGACGCCTTCGCCGACCTGATGAACAAGACTGTCACCGATCTGGGCATGACCAACTCCCACTTCATGAACCCGACCGGTCTGCCAAACCCTGAGCACTACTCGTCGGCTCACGACATGGCGATCCTGGCCCGCGCGATCATCCACGAAGACCCGGCTCACTACGCGATCTACTCGCAGAAAGAGTTCTTCTGGAACGGTATCAAGCAACCTAACCGCAACCTGCTGCTGTGGCGCGACAAGACTGTTGACGGCCTGAAAACCGGTCACACCGACGAAGCCGGCTACTGCATGGTGTCCTCGGCTGTACGTGACGGCCAGCGCCTGATCGCTGTAGTGTTCGGCACCAACAGCGAAGTGGCTCGCGCCGCTGAAACCCAGAAGCTGCTGACCTACGGTTTCCGCTTCTTCGAAACCCAGACCTTCTATCAGAAGGGCACCGAACTGGCTCAGGCCCCGGTGTGGAAAGGCACCACCAATCAAGTCAAGGCCGGCCTGGCTGAAGACCTGACCATGACTCTGCCGAAAGGCCAGCTGAAGAAGCTCGCTGCCAGCATGACCATGAACCCGCAACTGACCGCGCCAATCGCCAAGGGCGACGTGATCGGTAAAGTCGAAGTCAAACTGGAAGACAAGGTCGTGCACAGCGCTGACCTGATTGCTCTGGATGGCGTCGAGGAGGGTGGTATCTTCCGCCGCATGTGGGATAGCATCCGTCTATTCTTCTACGGCTTGTTCAACTGATTTGTGTTGACCTGCATGGCCCCGCCCCGATCCGGTGCGGGGCCATGTGCGTTACCACGGCTTACGAGGCCGTTACGCCATGACCGATACCGAAGTAAAGGCGCCAAAGATCGAATTCCCTCAGACTGATTATCCGATTAAGGTGATCAGCGATACGGGCGTTGGCAACAAGGACAGGATCATCGAGATCGTCCTGAAACACGCGACCATCAATGACGAGCGCATCGACGAGCGTCAAAGCACCAACGGCAAATACACCACTATCCAGTTGCACATCGTCGCGACCGACCAGGATCAGCTGTACAACATCAACAGCGAACTGCGGGCGACCGGCTTCGTGCACATGGTGTTGTGATGTCTGGCACGCTGGGCTTTCGTGAGCTCGGCCAGATGGCTTACGAGCCGGTCTGGCATGCCATGCAACGCTTCACCAACGAACGCGGCAGCGATGCCGCCGACGAAATCTGGCTCGTCGAACACCCGCCGGTGTTCACTCAGGGCCAGGCCGGCAAGGCCGAACATCTGTTGCTGCCGGGAGATATCCCGGTGGTGCAGGTCGATCGCGGCGGGCAGGTGACTTATCATGGCCCCGGCCAATTGGTGGCTTACCTGTTGCTGGATGTGCGCAAGCTGGGTTTCGGCGTGCGTGATCTGGTCAGTCGCATGGAGCTTTGCCTGATCGAATTGCTGGCCAGCTACGGCGTGACCGCAGCGGCCAAGCCCGATGCTCCCGGCGTCTACGTCGATGGAGCGAAAATCGCTTCACTGGGTTTGCGGATTCGCCACGGTTGTTCCTTTCATGGCCTGGCCCTGAACGTGGATATGAACCTGGAACCGTTTCGACGGATTAATCCCTGCGGCTATGCCGGGCTGGCGATGACCCAGCTGAGCGATCACGCAGGATCGATTGAATTTGCCGAGGTAAGTGCCCGGCTGCGTGCGCAGCTCGTCAAACACCTCGACTATGCTGAGCAGACGACCCTGACGGGCGGAATCGACTGATATGACTACTGATGCAGTGCAAACCATGATCCCGACGCTCGACGTGACCGAGCGCCCGGCCCCGCGTCCCAAGGTTGAAGCCGGCGTCAAGCTGCGCGGCGCCGAGAAGGTTGCACGCATCCCGGTAAAGATCATTCCGACCACCGAACTGCCGAAAAAACCTGACTGGATTCGTGTACGTATTCCGGTTTCGCCGGAAGTCGACCGGATCAAGAGCCTGCTGCGCAAACACAAGCTGCACAGCGTTTGCGAAGAAGCGTCCTGCCCGAACCTGGGCGAATGCTTCTCCGGCGGCACCGCGACGTTCATGATCATGGGCGACATCTGCACCCGTCGCTGCCCGTTCTGCGATGTTGGCCACGGTCGTCCGAAGCCACTGGACGTCAACGAGCCGGAAAGCCTGGCCATCGCCATCGCTGACCTCAAGCTCAAGTATGTGGTGATCACCTCCGTTGACCGCGACGACCTGCGTGATGGCGGTGCTCAGCACTTTGCCGACTGCATCCGCGAAATTCGCAAACTGTCGCCGAACGTGCAGTTGGAAACCCTGGTTCCGGACTACCGTGGTCGCATGGACATCGCCCTGGAAATCACTGCCGCCGAGCCGCCGGATGTGTTCAACCACAACCTGGAAACCGTACCGCGCCTGTACAAGGCTGCGCGTCCGGGTTCGGATTACCAGTGGTCGTTGACCCTGCTGCAACGCTTCAAGCAGATGATGCCGCACATTCCGACCAAATCCGGCCTGATGCTGGGTCTGGGCGAGACCGACGAAGAGGTCATCGAAGTCATGAAGCGCATGCGCGAACACGACATCGACATGCTGACCTTGGGCCAGTACCTGCAACCGTCGCGCAGCCACTTGCCGGTGCAGCGTTTCGTGCACCCGGACACCTTCGCCTGGTTCGCCGAGGAAGGTTACAAGATGGGCTTCAAGAACGTTGCTTCGGGTCCGCTGGTACGTTCTTCGTACCACGCTGACGAGCAGGCGAAGCTGGTCAAGGCTGAGCTGCTGGGTTCCTGATCCAGCGCTGAAGGCTTCACAAAATACCCGCCTCGGCGGGTATTTTTGTATGGGAAGTTTGACCACTTAACCTGTGGCGAGGGAGCTTGCTCCCGCTGGGTTGCGCAGCGACCCCAGTATGCTTGGGACTGCTGCGGACTCCAGCGGGAGCAAGTTACTGGGCCACAATGCCTCTTTTGTTTATATGTGTTCCTGACTACTGTGTCTGCACGACTTCACACACGGAGCCCCACGGATGACCGTTCGACCGACCCACACCCTGTTCCCGCATAAACCTGTACCGGCCTTGCCGTCAGAGGGGCTGATCGGTGTCATTGCCCCTGCCGGCCCCGGCGCGCTGGACACGGACAAGGCTGTGCAGTGGATGCGTGCCCGTGGTTACGAATTACGGGTGTTCCCGGGGGTTTATGAGAAGGACGGCTACCTGGCCGGCAGCGATGACGTGCGACTCAACGATCTGCACGCTGCGTTCGCGGATCCTGAGGTCGACGCCATTATCTGCCTGCGCGGTGGCTACGGTACGCCACGGCTGCTGGACCGTATCGACTTCGATCTGCTGAGCCGCAACGCCAAGCCGTTTGTCGGCTACAGCGACATCACCGCCCTGCACCTGGCCATCAGCCGTTACGCAGGCTTCGTAACCTTTCACGGGCCGCTGCTCAATGCGGACTTGTTGGGTGACAAGGAACCGCCGACCGTCGCCTCGTTTTTCGCCATGCTCCGTGGCCAGGTGAAGGCGGGGAGTGTGTTGAGTCACCCGGTGGCTCACCCATTGACCACGGTCGAGCCCGGGATCGCCCATGGACGCTTGCTAGGCGGCAATCTGGCAATGATCGCCTCGACCCTCGGTACGCCTTATGAAATCGATGTCGAGGGGGTGATTTTGCTCATCGAAGATGTCAACGAACCGCTGTATCGCATCGACCGATTGCTGACCCAGATGCGTCTGGCCGGCAAGTTGGCAAAACTGCGCGGTGTGCTGGTCGGGGATATCGCGGGGGTAGAAGTCGAGGCGCTCAACAGCTTGCTCAAGCAGACTTTCGAACCGTTGCGGATTCCGGTGCTATCGGGGTGGCGAAGCGGCCATTGCGATCCGAATCTGACTTTGCCGTTGGGCGCGCTGGTTCGACTGGATGCGGGGAAGAAGGAGTTGATGCTGGAGCAGGATGTGGTGGTTCGACGGTAGAGAGTTATCGTCAATTCGTCAGTCTTCGCGGGCAAGCCCGCTCCCACAAGGTTCGTGGTGTACACAGATATTGTGATCACCGCTGAACCTGTGTGGGCGGGCTTGCCCGCGATGCTTTTACTGGCTACGCAGGCTCTCAAGCAGCTTATGCGTCGGATAGCCATCCGCCGGCCAGCCAAACGACTGCTGTGCACTGCGGATCGCCTTGCGCGTATTGGCGCCGATAATCCCGTCCGCTGTGCCCGCATCATAGTTGCGTGCACTCAGCAGGGTCTGCAACTCGATGCGCTCGGTACGGCTCAGCGGCAGATCATCTTTCGGCCAGGTGCCGTTGATCAGACCACCGCCATTGAAGCGCTCGGACAACAGGCTCACCGCCAGGGCGTACGACGAAGAGTTGTTGTACTTGAGGATCGCTCGGAAGTTGTCGAGGATCAGGAACGCGGGGCCTCGATAACCGGCCGGCAGCAACAGGGCGGCCGACAGTTGCTCGGAGCCTGCAGGTACTTGACCGCCATTCGGCAGGATCACGCCCAGTTGCCGCCATTCGGCGACGCTTTTACGAATGGCGCCGTCGGCCAGCGTGTAGTTGAAGCTGCTCGGCAATTGCACTTCAAAACCCCACGGCTGCCCGCGCTGCCAGCCGGAGCTTTGCAGGTAGTGGGCCGTAGAGGCCAGCGCATCGGCAGGGCTGCCCCAGATGTCGCGGCGACCGTCACCATCGAAATCCACGGCGTGGGTGTTGTAGGTGGTCGGGATGAATTGAGTCTGACCCATCGCGCCAGCCCAAGAGCCAAGCATCTTCTCCGGCGTGATATCGCCCTGTTGCAGGATCTGCAGGGCTGCGATCAATTGCGCGTGGGCAAAGCCCGGGCGGCGGCCTTCGTAGGCGAGGGTGGCCAGCGAGTTGATTACCGACTTGCTGCCCTGGAACTGACCGAAGTTACTCTCCATGCCCCACACCGACACCAAGGCCTGACGGTCAACACCATAACGCTGTTCGATGCTTTGCAGAATGTCGGCGTACTGGTTGATCAATGCCTGACCTTTGCGCACGCGCAATGGCGAAAGGGCGCCATCGAGGTATTCCCACACCGGGCGGGAGAATTCCGGCTGACTGCGGTCGGCGCGAATCACGCTGGCGTCGAAGCTGACATTGGCAAATGCGCGATCAAACAGGTCGGCGCGGATCCCGGCGGCCAGGGCATCCTTGCGGAAACCTGCTTGCCATTCGGCAAAGGTCTGGGTCGGCTGAAGATCGAGAGGGTCGGCGGACGGCACTACCGGCGGGATGATCGCTGGGGCCGTGGCGACAGGAGCGGCTTGGAGAGGTTGCGCGTCGGCGGCGGTCGGTTTTTCCGCGCAGGCGACAAGCAGAATGAAGCTGGAGGCAGCGATCATCTGGCGAACAGGCCAGCGACGGGAAAGACTTAGGGGCATGCACAGTTCCAGGGGAAACGAATCAGGTGCAGACCTTAACATGACCGGGGGGTACTGCGCTTCAGGCGGCCAGAAAGTAAGAAGCCTCCCAGCTGTCAGACTGGAAGGCTTCGCGGCGGTAGCTGCCTTTGCCCTTGGTTGGTCGTTCCTGGCGACTGCGGAACAAGGGTTGGGCGACGATGGATTTGGCCTTGTTGGGGCGATGTTTCGCTGGCTTTTTGCTCATGAGGGTTCTCTCGATCGAGTGGGTTTTGCGCGGCAAATAATCTGCCGATGTCGGGCGTCTGTCCAGTGCCTGTTGTGTAGGAATGTTCTGGCGCTTTCGCGAGCCGGCTCGCGAATGGCCGTTATGCGGTTGAGCGTCTTATTCAGCAGGCAAAGACAGTCGCTGGCCGGCCATCAATAACGCCAAACGACTCAGGCTCATCCATGGCGATCCGGCCGCCTGGCCCTTGATCTGCGCATCGATGCGCTGCGCTTCGAGCAGCAACTGCGCCCAACGTTGCGCCGTATAGCGTTGCAGGGCTTTGCTCATCAACGGTTTGCGCTTGTCCCAGACCGGTGGCTTCGCCTGACTGAAACACTTGTCCAGCGGCGTGCCCTGGCTGTATTGCAGCGAGATATTGGCCAGCAGGCGCAACTCCCGCGCCAGCGCCCAGAGAATCACTGGCGGTTCGACACCCTCGCCACGCAGGCCTTCGAGCATGCGCAGGGCGTGGGCCGGTTCACCGTTGAGCACCGCATCGGTCAGGCCAAACACGTCGAATCGTGCACTGTCGGCCACAGCCGCCTGCACCGTTTCGACGGTAATCTGGCCACCCTCGGCCATCAGCTTGAGCTTTTCGATTTCCTGCGCAGCGGCGAGCAGGTTGCCCTCGACGCGCGCGGCAATCAGTTCGACGGCGTCCTGACTGGCCGACAAGCCGGCCTGCGACAAACGCTGACGAATCCAGCTTGGCAGCTGATTGGCATCCACCGGCCAGATCTGGATGAACTGGGTCTGCTGACCTTCGACCAGCGCCTTGCCCCACTTGGTCTTCTGCGCACTGCCATCGAGCTTGGGCAGGCTGATCAGCAGCACAGTGTCTTCCGCAGGGCGCGAGCAGTACTCGATGAAGGCGGCAGCGCCCTTGTCACCAGGTTTGCCCGAAGGCAGACGCAGCTCAAGAAGGCGTTTCTCGGCGAACAACGACATGCTCGCGCCGGCCTGCAGCAACGTACCCCAATCGAAATTGGCGTCGGCGGCGAAGACCTGACGTTCGTCGAAACCTTGCTGGCGCGCAGCACTGCGGATGGCGTCGGCGGCTTCCTGGCACAGCAGCGGGTCATCGCCACTGATGATGTAGACCGGCGCGAGGGTGCCTTGCAGGTGTTTGCCGAGTTGAGCGGGAGCGAGCTTCATAAGAACAATCGAACGGGGCGCCTGAGCGCCCCGAACGTCTTACTGCTGCGGAATTTCAAGCGGCGACTGACGCGGGGTTTCCGCTTCAGCCTTTTGCGCCGCCTCGAGCGCGTCGGCTTCAGCCTTGGCGCGGTTGTTGGCGGCTTGCTGCAGTTGCTCCAGTTGACCCGGGGTCAGCTGTTGCAGGCGCAGCATCATGCGCTGAACCAGCTCGCGACGAATATCGCGACGGGCGTCGTTGGCTTCCTGGTCAGAGCCGACGAGGTTGTTGCCGTCGTGGATAAACACTTTCTGCACTTCAAGCTTGTCGCTCAGCAGGGAAAGGTTCTTGTCGCCACGAATGTCATAGCTCAGAACAGTGCTGACCTGATATTCGCCCGTACGGCCGGCACCGGCGTAGCTGAGAATGCGCTGGCTTTCCTGTTCGTCAGCCAGGAACAGCTTGTACGGCGCGCCGCTGTAAACCTTGACGCCGCTGGATTCCAGTACCTGACGCAGTTGAGTGACGGTCTCGCCATAGGCGTTACGTGCGCTCAGATCCAGTTCCTTGATCGACAGTTCATTGGTACCGGTACCACGCAGCTGGAAACCGCAGGCGCTCAGCAGCACAGCGAGGCCCATCACCAGCAGATTGCGTTTGATCATTGTGTTGCTCCCCTTGAAACCATGTGGGCCGTTCATGCGGCCCGAAAGGTTTTACTTGGCGCCGGGCAAACCCGGCGCCCGATCCAATTAGCTGGCGACGATATTGACCAGTTTCCCGGGCACTACAATCACTTTACGAATAGTCAGGCCATCGACGAAGCGCAGCACGTTTTCGTTGGTACGCGCGGCGGCTTCGACTTCTTCACGGGTCGCGCTGGCCGGCATTTCGATCTGGCCGCGCAGTTTGCCATTCACTTGAATAACCAGCGTCAGGCTGTCTTGTACCAGCGCGCTTTCGTCTACAGCAGGCCAGTCGGCATCGATGACCGCGTCAGCATGGCCCAGTTGATTCCACAGCTCGTGGCTGATGTGCGGCGTGATTGGAGCCAGCAGCAATGTCACGGCTTCCAGACCTTCGTGAATCAGCGCGCGATCCTGCTCGGTGCCTTGCGGCGCTTTTTCCAGCACGTTCATCAGCGTCATCACCTGAGCGATGGCGGTGTTGAATTTGTGGTTCTGACCGACGTCATGGCTGGCCTGTTTGATGGCCAGGTGGATCGCACGGCGAACGGCTTTCTGCTCGTCGTTCAGGCCGGCGATGTCGAGCTTGCCCGGCAGGCCCTGAGTGACGTGGGCTTGCGCCAGTCGCCAGACGCGTTTGAGGAAACGGTGCGAACCTTCAACGCCGGAGTCGGACCATTCGGCGCTCATGTCCGGTGGCGATGCGAACATCATGAACAGGCGGCAGGTGTCGGCGCCGAACTGGTCGATCATCGACTGAGGGTCGACACCGTTGTTCTTCGACTTGGCCATCTTCTCGGTGCCGCCGATTTCTACCGGCAAGCCGTCAGACTTCAGCTTGGCACTGATGACTTTGGCTTTGCTATCACGCTCAAGTTCTACGTCTGCCGGATTGAACCAGGTGTAGGCACCGTTGGCTTCGCGGCGATAGTACGTTTCGGCGATCACCATGCCTTGGGTCAGCAGGTTTTTGAACGGTTCGTTGGAGCTCACCAGGCCTTCGTCGCGCATCAGCTTGTGGAAGAAGCGCGCGTAGAGCAGGTGCAGAATGGCGTGTTCGATACCGCCGATGTACTGATCCACCGGCAACCAGTGGTCGGCTGCGGATTTCTCGACCAGACCACCTTCAAAGTGCGGCGAGGCGTAACGGGCGTAGTACCACGACGACTCTACGAAGGTGTCCATGGTGTCGGTTTCACGCTTGGCAGGCTGACCGCATTTCGGGCAGTTGCACTCGTAAAACTCAGGCATGCGCGCCAGTGGCGAACCGGCGCCGTCAGGCACGACGTCTTCCGGCAGCACGACTGGCAGTTGGTCTTCCGGCACCGGCACGTCACCGCAGGCATCGCAGTGGATGATCGGGATCGGGCAGCCCCAGTAGCGCTGACGGCTGATGCCCCAGTCGCGCAGGCGGAACTGGGTGCGCGAGGCGCCCAGTTGTTTTTTGATCAGGGCGACTTCCATGGCGTCGAACGCGCCAGCGAAGTCCAGACCGTCGAACTCACCGGAGTTGATCAGCGTGCCATGCTCGCCGTAGGCGTCTTGCCACGGGGCCGGGTTGGTCTCGCCGGAGCTGGTACGCACCACCGATTTCACCGGCAGGTTGTACTTGTGGGCGAATTCGAAATCGCGCTCGTCGTGAGCCGGGACCGCCATGACAGCGCCGTCGCCGTAGTGCATCAGTACGTAGTTGGCGACCCAGACAGGCAGTTTTTCACCGGTCAGCGGGTGCTCGACGAAGAGGCCGGTTGGCAGGCCTTTCTTTTCTTGCGTGGCGACGTCGGCTTCGGCAACGCTGCCGCCCTTGCATTCAGCGATGAACGCTTGCAGCTCAGGATTGTTTTGCGCGGCTTGTGTGGCCAGCGGGTGCTCGGCAGCAACGGCAACATAAGTTGCGCCCATCAGGGTGTCCGGACGGGTGGTGAAGACTTTCAGGGTGCCGGCTTCGCCGATGGAATCGACGTTGTACGGGAACTGCACTTCCATGCCACGGGATTTGCCTATCCAGTTGCGCTGCATGGTCTTGACCTGTTCAGGCCAGCCCGGCAGATCGTCGAGGCTTTCCAGCAGCTCATCCGCGTAGGCGGTGATCTTGAAGTAGTACATCGGGATTTCGCGCTTTTCGATCAGCGCGCCGGAACGCCAGCCGCGACCGTCGATCACCTGTTCGTTGGCCAGAACGGTCTGATCGATCGGGTCCCAGTTCACGGTGCCGTTTTTACGGTAGATCACGCCTTTTTCGAACAGGCGAGTGAACAGCCATTGTTCCCAGCGGTAGTAATCCGGTTTGCAGGTGGTGACTTCACGCGACCAGTCGACCGCCAGACCCAGGCTACGCAGCTGGGTTTTCATGTAGGCGATGTTTTCGTAGGTCCACTTGGCCGGTGCGACGTTGTTCTTCATCGCGGCGTTTTCCGCCGGCATGCCGAAGGCGTCCCAACCCATCGGTTGCAGAACGTTCTTGCCTTGCATGCGCTGGTAGCGGGAGATCACGTCGCCGATGGTGTAGTTGCGCACGTGCCCCATGTGTAGCTTGCCGCTGGGGTAAGGGAACATCGACAGGCAGTAGTAAGTCTCCTTGCCTGGCTGTTCACTGACTTCAAAGGACTTTTGCTCGTCCCAGAATGACTGGGCGGCGGCTTCGATTTCACGGGGCTGATATTGTTCGTGCATGGCTACTTTTGTACTGGATAGGGGTGGCCTAATCCTCTTCAACGCAGGTTCCGGGATGGCCCGGACGAGCTGGAAGTGGAATTACAGGAAGCGCCGTAGCATACATGACCGCGCTTGGCCTAGGGAAACCCTGATTACAGCTGTTTGGCCCGGTCAATCCGTGGCGAGGGCCGTTGGTCGCGGCGTGCAGCCGGTTTGTGCAGCGAAGCTAAGCTCTAACTGGGGAGTGAGTATTATCTTCAATGAGGTGAGGGATGGTGGAGCAACAGCAGAAAAACGTCACGAAACCTGAGTTGTACGAACGGTTGATGAACCGTCTGGGCATGGCCCTGGATGCTGCAAAAACCGCTGACCGGCTGCGCGATGAGCGCCCCCTGGAACTGGAATTGCGTGGCTTGAGCCCCGCCGAGTTCAAACTGGTCAAGGCCTATCTGGATCGTAGTGAACGTGAAACGCATGGATGCTTGTCGCAAGCAGTGAAGCAGCTCGATGCAGCACATTCGGCCAAGGTCATCTGGCTCAAGGACAAGGCGCCCCGCAAAGACACCGTCAAGGTGCGGGCTTTGCAGGCCAAGTAAGCGCATGGCAGGTCAAGAAACGGATCTTTTTCAACAGGATCCCACCCTATCGGTTGTCGCGTTGTATTAACCCACTTAGGCTTCGGGCATCTTTGGAGATGCCCGATGCCTTTTCGTTATTTCATCAAACAACTTCTATTGCCGCCCGGCATTCTTTTACTGCTGTTGCTGCTTGCCTGGTGGCTGCGACGCTCGCGGCCGCGACTGGCTGGACTGTGTTTTGCAATCGGTTTGGGCGGGTTCTGGCTGATGAGCCTGCCGGTGGTGGTGCAGTGGGGCGCAAAAGCGCTGGAGCGCGAGCCGCCGCTGGCCCGTGAAGAGTGGGCGCTGCTGGCACAAAAGGCCGATGCCATTGTGGTGCTGGGGTCCGGGCGCGAGCGGGGTGATCTGGCCTGGGGCGAGGATCAGCCGACCGGCGTGGGGCTTGAGCGTCAGCGCTACGCGGCGCGGTTGGCCAAGGCCTCAGGATTGCCGATTCTGACCAGTGGCGGCCTGCATTATGGTACGCCGCCGACCGAAGCGAAGTTGATGGCGGATTCGTTGCTGGATGATTTCGGCGTGACCGTGCGTTGGCAGGAAGGCGAAAGCCGCACCACATGGGAAAACGCGAAGTTCAGCGCCGACATGCTGTTGCCTCAGGGGATCAAGCGTGTGGTCGTGGTGACGCAGGCTTGGCACATGCCCCGAGCGGTGTGGTGTTTCGAGCAGGCAGGATTCGAAGTGGTGCCCGCGCCGGTCGGATTTTTAGGCACCGATAACGCAAGACCGTTTGGTGGCTGGCTGCCGGAGTTCAAGTCGATCTGGCAGAGCGGGCAGTTGCTGAATGAAGCGGTGGGGCAGGTGGGGTATTCGTTGTTCTACCGCGGTGATTGATCGTTCCCACGGAATGCATCCCGTGGCGCTCTGCGCCACATTCGAAGCGGAACGCGGAGCGTCCCCGGCGGCGTTCCCACGCGGAGCGTGGGAACGATCATTGTCGGGCGGCTTTAAAGGGTTTTCGACATCCGGCTCGCCATCAGCGCCCAGCCAAACAGCAGCAAGCACACAATGATCAGCGGCCACGAACGCCATTGCAGATACGGCGTCAGGTTATGCATCGGCACCACTTCGCCGTACAAAATACCCTGCTCGAATTGCGGAATCTGTTCGGTGATCTGCCCGAACGGATTGATCAGTCCGGTCACGCCGTTGTTGGTGGCGCGGATCATCCAGCGTCCGGCCTCGAGTGCGCGCATCTGTGCCATTTGCAAATGTTGCAGCGGACCGATCGAGGTGCCGAACCAGGTGTCGTTACTGATCGTCAGCAACAGATCGCTGCGCGCCGACAGGCTGGCGGCGAACTCCGGGTACACCACTTCGTAACAGATGAACGGTGCAATCTGATAACCCTTGGCTTGCAACAGCGCCTGATCGGCCGGGCCACGGGCAAAGTCGGACATCGGCAGGTCGAAGAACGCGATCAGCCCGCGCAAGATGTCCTGCAACGGCACATATTCGCCGAACGGCACCAATTTTTGTTTCAGATAAGTACCATCGCCTTCGCCCACGACAGTGATGCCGTTGAAGAAGCGTTTTTCGTGACGCACCGTTTCGCGAATCGGCACGCCAGTGATCAGCGCCGATTTACGCTCGGCGGCGAAGTTGCCCATCATGCTCAGGTAGCCCTCGGCGGACTCCTTGAGCACCGGCACCGCAGTTTCCGGCCAGATCAGCAGGTCCACCGGTTTCGAGCGGAAGCTCAGGTCGCGGTACAGCGCCAGTTGCGCGTTGAGCTGCGCCGGGTCCCACTTCATGCTTTGTTCGACATTGCCCTGGATCGCCGCGACCGTTAATGGTGCGCCGGA
Source organism: Pseudomonas sp. FW305-7 (assembly GCF_058786735.1). Classification (NCBI taxonomy): domain Bacteria; kingdom Pseudomonadati; phylum Pseudomonadota; class Gammaproteobacteria; order Pseudomonadales; family Pseudomonadaceae; genus Pseudomonas; species Pseudomonas sp. FW305-7. The sequence continues at coordinate 127,554 of NZ_JBYSZA010000005.1, read as the reverse complement.
CGGGCTGGTCCAAGCGTGGTTCTTGAGGGCAATGCCTGCCACCCACGGCCCGGCCAGCAACAATAGACCAACGGCAACAAACGCTTTGCGGCCGGTTTGCAGCAGGCGTGGCGTGTTGTAGATCAGTGCAGCGGTCAGTGCCAGAACGAACGACACCAGCCACATGCCGCCGACTGGTGCGAGGCCGGACAGCGGGCCGTCGAGCTGACTGTAACCGGAATATAGCCACGGGAAACCGGTGAGAAACCAGCCGCGAAACGCTTCCTGGCCGACCCACAAAGCAGCAAACGCCAAAGCGTCGGCCAGTGGCGCCTCGTTGCGACGCAACCAGCGTGCCCAGAGCCAGGCGGGCAGGGCGAAGAAAAATGCAATCGCTGCGGTAAACAGCAGCATCAGAAACCCGGCCAGCAGCACCGAAGCGCCGCCGAAGTGGTGGATGCTGTAGTAGATCCAGCTGGTCCCGGCGCCAAACAGGCCGAAACCGAAGCACCAGCCACGGCCCAGCGCCTGGCGCGGGCTCAGCTCGCGCAAACCGGCATAGAACAAACCGACCGCCAGCAAAGCCAGCGGCCAGATATCGAACGGTGCCAGAGCGAAGGTGGTGATTGCACCGGCCGCCACGGCCAGCAGGTTACCGGGCCAGCCGGGGCGGGTTGTCCAGCGCAGGGGGTATGTCATCAGCTATTTCCTGTATCGCGCCGGGTCTGCTGTTACGCAGGGCAAGGCGCGAGGAGTGAAGTTTGGTTTTTCAAATGAACGACGAGTAACGCAGCCCTGCGTAACAGCAGGCCCGGCCCTCCGGGTTACGCCTGAAAGCGGGCCATGCTGCGTTGCAGTCCTTGGAAAGGGAATGCCATTCCCTGCGGACTACGCCTTGCCTGGCCCGCTTTCAGGCGCAACGCGATGCAGGAAATAGCTGATGACATACCCCAATCCTTAGAATTAACGAGCGATTGGCGTCAGTCGCAGCAAGTGAATCCGACGGCTGTCGGCGTTCAGGATGCGGAAACGATAGGCGCCGATTTCAGTGATTTCATTGCGTTTTGGCAAGTGCCCGAACGCACTCATCACCAGGCCGCCGACGGTGTCGAACTCATCGTCGGAAAACTCGCTGTCGAAGAACTCGTTGAAGTTCTCGATCGGCGTCAGGGCCTTGATCAGGAAGTCACCACTTGGCAGCGGCTTGATGTAGCTGTCTTCTTCGACGTCGTGCTCGTCTTCGATGTCGCCGACGATCTGTTCGAGCACGTCTTCGATGGTCACCAGACCGGCCACGCCGCCGTATTCGTCGATGACGATGGCCATGTGGTTGTGGTTGGCGCGGAATTCACGCAGCAACACGTTCAGACGCTTGGACTCCGGCACGAAAGTGGCCGGGCGCAGCAGGTCCTTGATGTTGAAGCTGTCGCCGTTCTCCTTGAGGATCAGCGGCAGCAGATCCTTGGCCAGCAGCACGCCCATCACGTCATCGTGGCTTTCGCCGATGACCGGGTAGCGCGAGTGGGCCGAATCGACCACAGCGGGGAGGAATTCACGGGGAGTCTGGGTCGCCTTGATGCTGATCATCTGCGAACGCGGCACCATGATGTCGCGTACTTGCAGGTCAGCCACCTGAATGGCGCCTTCGACGATGGCCAGCGCTTCGCTGTCCAGCAGTTTGTTCTGATGTGCATCGCGCAGCAGCTCAAGCAGCTCCTGACGGTTCTTCGGCTCGTGGGCAAAAGCCTGGGTCAATTTACCCAGCCATGACTTCTGCCCGTTGCTCGATCGATCTTCGCTCATAGCGATTACTCTGAATCCTTTGTTGTAACGATAGGGGATGGTTCGGGTTCGTCGTCCGCGTACGGATCGGGATACCCAAGTTCAGCAAGCAACTCGCGTTCCAGTGCTTCCATTTCTTCGGCTTCCTCGTCATCTATATGGTCGTAACCAAGCAGATGCAAGCAGCCGTGAATGACCAGATGTGCCCAGTGGGCCTTTAGTTCCTTGCCTTGTTCGGCGGCTTCGCGCTCGACCACCGCCACGCAGATCACCAGATCGCCCAGCAGCGGGATATCGAGAAACTCGTCGGGTACTTCGGCCGGGAACGACAGGACGTTGGTCGCGTAATCCTTGTGACGCCAGGTGTGATTGAGTTCGCGGCCTTCTTCCTCGTCGACCAGACGAATGGTCATTTCCGAGTCGGCGGTGCGTTGGCGCAGGGCCAGTTCGCACCATTGGCGGAAGTCGGCTTCACTCGGGGCGCTCGCTTCGGTAGCGATTTGCAGGTCTAGCTCAAGCATTTCGCGAAGTGTCCTTGGGCGCATCGTCACGGTTCTCGAAACGCTCGTAGGCTTCGACAATGCGCTGCACCAGCGGGTGACGCACTACGTCTTTGGGCTGGAAGTGCGTGAAGCTGATGCCCGGCACGTCCTTGAGCACTTCGATCACATGGTGCAGACCCGATTTGGTGCCTTTGGGCAGGTCGACCTGGGTGATGTCACCGGTGATGACCGCCGTAGAGCCAAAGCCGATCCGGGTCAGGAACATCTTCATTTGTTCGACGGTGGTGTTCTGACTTTCGTCGAGAATGATGAAACTGTTGTTCAGCGTGCGACCGCGCATGTAGGCCAGCGGCGCAACTTCGATCACCTGACGTTCGATCAGCTTGGCCACGTATTCGAAGCCGAGCATTTCATAGAGTGCGTCGTAGAGCGGGCGCAGGTACGGGTCGATTTTCTGCGACAGGTCGCCGGGCAGGAAGCCGAGCTTTTCACCCGCTTCAACCGCCGGACGCACCAGCAGGATGCGGCGGATCTGCTCGCGCTCCAGTGCATCGACAGCGCAAGCCACGGCCAGATAGGTCTTGCCGGTACCGGCCGGGCCGATGCCGAAGTTGATATCGTTGCCGAGGATTTCCTTCACGTAGCGCAATTGATTCAAGCCGCGTGGGCGAATCATGCCTTTCTTGGTACGCAGGGCGACGGAAGCTTCGGCGGGGGCGTGGTTGTCCAGCTCGACCACGGCCGATTCCTGCAGGAACAGGTGAACCGTATCTGGCGACAGCTCTGAACCTTTGGTTTCCCGGTACAGGCGACGAATCAGATTTTCCGCAGACGTGGTGTGCTTGGGGTCGCCGATCAGCTCGAACTGGTTTCCGCGGTTGCGGATCTCGATGGTCAGGCGCTGTTCGATCAAGCGCAAATGCTCGTCGAATTGCCCGCACAGATTGGCGAAGCGGCGAGCCTCAAAGGGCTCGAGGATAAAACGATGTGGTTCTATGGGTGCGTTCAAGGTCGTATTTAGCCGCCCTGGGGCAATTGAGATGAAATCAAGGATAACGCCAGAGGCTTGGGTGCGAAAGCTCTTAAATGGATGAGTACATTCTGAAGAACAATGCTGTCCACTGTGGGAGCTGGCTTGCCAGCGATAGCGGTGCAGCAGGCGACATATTTGTCGGGGCTGATGGCCTTATCGCTGGCAAGCCAGCTCCCACAGGTTTCTCTGTGCTTCTGATATTTGTTACTGGACCAGCGAGCCGCGCAGCGAGTGCGGTTGCGCCGCGTCGATGTGCACGTCGGCGAACTGGCCGATCAGGGTTGGATTGTCGCAGCGGAAGTTGACGATTCGATTATTCTCGGTGCGCCCTTGCAACTCGCCCGGGTCTTTCTTCGAGTAATCGGTCACCAGAATGCGCTGGATCGAACCGACCATTTGTCGGCTGATCTCGAAACCTTGCTGATTCAAGCGATGTTGCAGCGCGTTGAGGCGTTCTTTCTTCAGTTCTTCCGGGGTGTCGTCCGCCAGATCGGCAGCCGGGGTGCCCGGGCGCTGGCTGTAAACGAACGAGTAGGAAAAGTCGAAACCGACGTCGGCAATCAGCTTCATGGTCTGTTCGAAATCTTTCTCGGTCTCGCCGGGGAAACCGACGATGAAGTCCGAACTGATGCAGATGCCCGGCACCGCCGCGCGCAGTTTGCGTAACTTGGATTTGTACTCCAGCGCGGTGTGGTTGCGCTTCATCGCCGCCAGAATCCGGTCTGAACCCGACTGCACCGGCAAGTGCAGGTGCTTCACCAGTTCCGGCACGTCGGCGTGGGCCTGGATGAGGCTGTCGGAGAACTCCAGCGGGTGCGACGTGGTGTAGCGGATGCGGTCGATGCCATCGATGGCGGCGACCACGCGGATCAGCTCGGCGAGATCGGCCAGGCGCCCGTCATGGGTGGTACCACGGTAGCCGTTGACGTTCTGCCCGAGCAGGGTCACTTCACGCACGCCGTTTTCGGCGAGGTGAATGATCTCGGCGATCACGTCGTCGAACGGCCGGCTGACTTCTTCGCCACGGGTGTAAGGCACCACGCAGAACGTACAGTACTTGCTGCAGCCTTCCATCACCGACACGTAGGCGCTCGGGCCGTCGATACGAGGCTCGGGCAAATGGTCGAATTTTTCGATTTCCGGGAACGATACGTCGACTTGCGGCAGTTTGGTGCTGCGCGCAGCGTCGATCATTTCCGGCAGGCGGTGCAGGGTCTGCGGGCCGAATACCACATCGACGTACGGAGCGCGGTCGCGGATGGCCGCGCCTTCCTGGCTGGCCACGCAACCGCCGACGGCAATCACCATTTCAGGATTGGCCAGTTTCAGTTCGCGCCAGCGGCCGAGCTGCGAGTACACCCGATCCTGGGCGCGCTCGCGGATCGAGCAAGTGTTGAGCAGAATCACGTCGGCGTCTTCCGCGCGAGCGGTGACTTCCAGGGCCTGATGTTCACCCAGCAGATCGACCATGCGCGAGCTGTCGTACTCGTTCATCTGGCAACCGTGGGTTTCGATGTAAAGCTTCTTGGCCATGGATTAGGGTCATCACGTGATTCAAAGAACCGCGCATTATAGGGAACAAGCCCGCAGGTTCCTACCGCTGTGCGTCCGGTGGCTATGCTATAGTTTGCGCCCTCATTTTTATCCCCGATGTTATCCCCCGCCATGACCAAACGCGAAGCTCCAATCTATAAGGTGATTTTCCTCAACCAGGGCCAGGTGTTCGAAATGTACGCCAAGCAGATCTATCAAAGTGATCTGTGGGGTTTTCTGGAAGTGGAAGAATTCGTCTTTGGCGAGCGCACGCAAGTGGTCGTCGATCCGAGCGAAGAAAAGCTCAAGGCGCAGTTTGAAGGCGTGGTGCGCAGCTTTGTACCGATGCATTCGATTGTGCGTATCGACGAGGTGGAACGTCTGGGTACCCCGAAAATCAGCGAAGCCCGCGGCGCGGTCGGCAACGTTATGCCGTTTCCGGTGCCGATGCCTGAGAAGTAAAACCTGAATTGAGTGAGGGGCTCTTGTGGCGAGGGGATTTATCCCCGATGGGCTGCACAGCGGCCCCAAAACCTGCAACTTTGATCTTCTTGAATTACCGCGCTGAATGGATTTGCGACTGCTGCGCAGCCGATCGGGGATAAATCCCCTGGCCACAATGAGCAATCACCACAGAACTCATTCCGCTTACATTCAGGGAAGAGGCGAAAACGGCGTACGCCCATCGGCGCTCTGCAATTCCATCAGGTATTTACGGAAAATTTGCCCAAGCACCTGGGTAGCGGTTTCGAGGTCTTCGCGGGACATTTTTTCGGAGACTTCGTCGGCGGTGTCCAGCGCATCTTCGGCGCCGTTGACCGCGGCCATCTTCAGCACGATGTACGCCTGAATATTGTTGGCCTGCACGCCTTCGCCGTGGAAGAACATGGTGCCGAGCTTGAATTGCGCCTGAGCGTGGCCTTGCAGCGAGGCTTTTTCGAAATAGCTCAGGGCTTGATTGAGGTCGCGCGGCGCATTTTTGCCGTCGTAGTAGAACTCACCCAACTCGTATTGCGCTTGCGCATCCCCTTCGTCCGCCGCTTTCTGGCAGGCGGCCAGTGCCTGCGTGACGTCTTGCGGCTGAGTATTGAGGGTGCAACGACCCATCGCCGGGATCAACAACGAGTTGCCGCCTGCTTGTGCATGCGCGAGCAGGGGCTGAAGGAGCAACAGGCAGCCCAAGGCAAGGGTGCGGCCGGTGCGGTTCATGGGAATCGACTTACCTCTGAAGGGCACGCGGACCCGTCGAGGGATCCAATAAGCGCGCATTATGAAATAAGCAGGGCCAACCTTACAAAGTCTTTACTCGTTTTTCTGCTGCGCGGGGAATATATCGCCCACTTTATGGGGGATTTTTAGCAGGGGCATCGGAAAACGGCTGTCGATGTAGGTGAAAGCTGACGCTGGCAATGGCCAACGTCAGCGTTGCAGCGATTACTTCAGGGCAGCGAAGGCGCGCTCGGCCGCATCCAGCGTGATTTTCAACTCGGTATCGCCGTGAGCGATCGAGGTGAAACCGGCTTCGAATGCACTTGGCGCCAGGTACACGCCGCCTTCCAGCATCAGGTGGAAGAAACGCCCGAACAGCGCGGCGTCGCTGGCCATCACGTCTTCAAAAGTGACGATATCGTCGGCACCGCTGAAGTACAGACCGAACATACCGCCCGCCTGAGTGGTCACGAACGGGATACCCGCAGCATCAGCACGTTGTTGCAGGCCGTCGAGCAGGCGTGTGGTGTAGTCGGTCAGTTCGTCGTGGAAACCCGGACGGCTGATAAGGCGCAGAGTGGTCAAACCGGCTGCCATGGCCAACGGGTTACCGGACAGGGTGCCGGCTTGATAAACCGGGCCCAGCGGTGCGATGCGCTCCATGATTTCGCGTTTGCCGCCGAAGCAGCCGACCGGCATGCCGCCGCCGATGATCTTGCCGAAGGTGGTCAGGTCAGGATTCACGCCGTAGTAAGCCTGGGCGCCGCCGAGGGCGACGCGGAAACCGGTCATCACTTCGTCGAAAATCAACACCACGCCGTGCTTGTCGCACAGCGAGCGCAGGCCTTCGAGGAAGCCCGGCGCCGGCGGCACGCAGTTCATGTTGCCGGCCACTGGCTCGACGATGATGCACGCCACATCCTGGCCAACTTCCGCGAGCATTTTTTCAACGGCGTCGATGTCGTTGAACGGCAGGGTCAGGGTGTGCTTGGCGAATGCCGCCGGCACGCCGGCCGAACTTGGCACGCCTTGGGTCAGTGCGCCGGAGCCGGCCTTGACCAGCAGGCTGTCGGAATGACCGTGGTAGCAGCCTTCGAACTTGATGATGCTGTCGCGGCCGGTGTAGCCACGGGCCAGGCGGATCGCGCTCATGGTCGCTTCGGTACCGGAGCTGACCATGCGCACCATGTCCATCGACGGCACCAGCGAGCAGACCAGATCGGCCATCTCGGTTTCCATCGCGGTCGGCGCGCCGTAGGACAAACCGTGTTGCAGCTGATTGCGCACGGCGTCCAGCACGTCCGGGTGGCTGTGGCCGAGGATCATCGGGCCCCACGAGCCAACGTAATCGACATAACGCTTGTCGTCTTCGTCAGTGACGTAGGCGCCTTCGGCGTGTTTGAAGAACAGCGGCGTGCCGCCAACGCTCTTGAACGCGCGGACCGGCGAGTTCACGCCACCGGGAATGTGTTTCTGGGCATTGGCAAACAGGGTTTCGGAACGAGACATGATCGGGCTCTCAAATCAGACTTTCAGTAATTCGTTGAATGCGCGGGCGCGGCGGGTCACTTCGGCGGTGCTTTCAGCGCCGAACAGGCCATGGACGACGGCCAGCAGATCAACGCCGTGCGCGACTAATGGCGCTGCGTTGTCGAGGGTGATGCCGCCGATCGCGCAGATCGGCAGGTGCAGCGAGCGCTTGGCTTCGTCGAGCAGATCGAGGCTGCAGGTCGGCGCGCCGGGCTTGGTGTTGGAATTGAAGAAGCGGCCGAAAGCGACGTAACTCGCACCTTCTTTGGCCGCTTGTTCGGCCAGCGCGATTTGCGCGTGACAGGTCGAACCGATAATTGCTTTCGAACCGAGGAGGGCGCGGGTCGGCGACAGCGGGCCGTCAGTCTGGCCCAGATGCACGCCGACGTTGAGGCGTGCGGCCAGCTCAGCGTCATCGTTGATGATCAACTGGGTCTTGTAGCGCTCGCACAGATCGCGCAACGCTTCAGCCTCACGCAAACGCCGGGCCTCATCGCTGCTCTTGTCGCGGTATTGCAGCAGGGTGACGCCGCCTTCCAGCGCCGCCTCCACATAAGACAGAAACTTGCCGGCCAGCAATTGGCTGTCGGTAATGGCATACAGGCCACGTAGCTTCATCGGGCAGACCTCACGGCGTTACGAGCAGAAATCCAGCGGCAGGCGACGCGGTACGAACTGGCCTTTGCCCAGTTGTTCGGCATCGCGCAAGGTGCGCCAGGTGTAATCCAGCGCACTGCGGACGGCGCTGGCGAGATTCTCACCTTGTGCCAGACGACCAGCCAAAGCGCTGGCCAACGTGCAGCCGGAACCGTGGTAGCTGCCCGGCAAACGCTGGCAATAGAAGGTTTCACGCAAGCCATCGCGGCTGTACAGACGGTTGTGGATTTCAGTTTCGTCGCCGTGGCCGCCAGTGATCAGCAGATTTTTGACGAACGGCAGGAGTTTTTCAGCGCACTCGTCTGCGGTGCCTTCGGGCAGTTCGGCGAGGATGCGGGCTTCGGGAAGGTTAGGGGTGGCAATGATCGACAGTGGCAGCAGACGCTCGCGCATCGCATAACCGACTTCGTCCTTGCCCAGGCGTCCGCCGCCGCCGGCGCGCAGCACCGGGTCACAGACCACCGGCAGGTGCGGGTGCGCCGAGAGCAGTTCGACAACGGTGTCGACCATTTCCAGGGAACCGAGCATGCCCAGTTTGACCGCCGCGACTTCGGAGTCGTTGAGCACGGCATTGGCCTGGGCCAACACCCACTCACGGTCGAGGACGCGAAAGTCAGTGACGTTGACGGTGTCTTGCACGGTCAGGGCGGTGACGGCCGGAGCCGCATGACAACCCTGCGCGAGCAGGGCTTCGATATCTGCCTGCAAGCCGGCGCCACCACTGGGGTCGTGGCCGGAGAGACAGAGGACAACGGGGCGGGAGCTGTAGATATTCATGGTGCGCGAGCTTACCACCAAAGCTGATTTTCGGGTTCAGTCCTGAAAGCGTTTGGCTAGAGATTGTCTGACACATTGCGGCCATTAGTCGGGTAGCAATTGTGGCGAGGGCATTTATCCCCGATGCGCTGCGAAGCAGTCGCAAATCCATTCCAGGAAGCGTGTCTGAAAGAATCTGGTTGCATGGTTTGGGGCCGCTTTGCGACCCATCGGGGATAAATCCCCTCACCACAAAGGTATTCACAACATCCGCCGTTGTAGTGAGTTGACCAACTCAACAGCTCTAGCCCGCTGCTTTGCTCTGAAACGCCCGTTCTAGAGCCTTTGTAGGAAAAATTTCGATGGTGCTCAATGGCCATCAACGGCTATGCTAGTCTGGATCCAAACCAATAACAGGTAATACCGGTTTTACGTCTACTCAAAGGGAATGGGGGGCTTCCTGACACAACCGGACGAGCCACGCTGGGGCTTCAATGCGCTATTTGCTGATGTTGTTGTTCTGCTTGCCCCTCATGGCGAGCGCCGTCGAATTCGACGAATTCACCCAGAGCCTCCCTCTGGGCCGGTCGCTGCAAGTGTTCGAAGACCCGAGCGGTCAGGCGAGCATTGCCGATGTCCGTGCGCAGGCTGCTGCCGGCAATTTCAAAGCCCACGATAAAGCCACGCTCAATGCCGGGTACTCGCGTTCGGCGTTCTGGCTGAAAATCGACCTGCATTACCGCCCGAGCAACCCGGCCGCCCAGCGCAGCTGGCTGCTGGAACTGGCTTATCCACCGCTCGATCACCTCGATCTGTATCTGCCCGATGCCAATGGCGACTATCGTCTGATTCGGCAAACCGGTGACGCCTTGCCGTTCGCCAGTCGCGAGATCAGCCAGAACAATTACCTGTTCGACCTGGCCTTCGAACCCGATCAAAAACAGACCGTCTACCTGCGACTGGCAAGTGAAGGCTCGATCCAGGCGCCGGTAACGTTGTGGTCCAGCATCGCCTATCTCGAAGACCAGCCGGTGCGCCTGTACGTGCTGGGCATCATTTATGGTGTGCTGCTGGGGATGCTGGTCTACAACCTCTTCATCTATCTGAGTGTGCGCGACACCAGTTACCTCTATTACATCTTCTATATCGCCTCGTTCGGCCTCTATCAATTGTCGGTAAACGGTGCGGCGGTCGAGTATTTCTGGCCGAACAACCCCTGGTGGGCCAACGCCGCAACGCCATTCTTCATCGGTTGCGCCGGCCTGTTCGGCAGCCAGTTCGCCCGCAGCTTTTTGCAGACCAAGACCCACAGCCCCTGGCTCGACCGTTTACTGATCGGCCTGATTGCATTTGGCGCTCTGGTCATTGGCCTGTCGCTGATGACCAGTTACGCCCTGGCCCTGCGCCTGGCGACGACATTGGCGTTGGCCTTCACCGTGGTGATCTTCGCCGCCGGGATTCTCGCCTGGTGGCGCGGCCTGCGCGTGGCGCGCTATTTCATCATCGCCTGGTCGGCGTTCCTGCTCGGTGGTGTGATCAATACGCTGATGGTGCTCGGGTTGCTGCCGAACGTGTTCCTGACCATGTACGCCAGCCAGATCGGCTCGGCCATCGAAGTGGCGCTGCTGTCGCTGGCACTGGCCGACCGCATTAACGCCATGCGCGAACAGCAGGCGCAGACGCTGTACGACGCCGGGCAGAAACTTGAAGTGCTCAACCAGCAACTGGCCCACAGCAACAAGCTCAAGGACGAATTCCTCGCGACCCTGACCCACGAACTGCGTACGCCGATGAACGGTGTGATCGGTTCGCTGGAACTGATGCAGACCGTCGAACTGGATCCCGAGCTTGAGCAATATCAACAGACCGCCGCAGGTTCCGCTCGCGACATGATGCGCATGGTCAACGGCATCCTCACCCTCACCGAATTGCAGGCTGGCAAGCTCAAGGCATCGCCGGGCAGTTTCAGTTTGCGCGGTGTGGTCGAAGCCTTGCGCGTGCAGTTCGATGGCAACGCCAGCAGCAAGTCGCTGGACTTCAAGGTCGACGTGTTGCCGACCCTCCCGGACCGTTTGCACGGCGACAGCGCGAAACTCGCGCAATGCCTGGAGTGCCTGCTCGACAACGCGATCAAATTCACCCGCGTCGGTGGTCTGGCGCTGCGAGTGACGGGCAAGCCGTCGACGGATAATCGTCTGGCGCTGTCGTTTGCGGTGATCGACACCGGCATTGGTTTTACCGATCTCGGCGAGGCAACCATGTACCAGCGTTTCTTCCAGCTCGACGGTTCGATGACTCGCGAGTACGGCGGCCTGGGTGTCGGTCTGGCGATCTGCCGACAATTGGTCGAACTGCTTGGCGGCAAACTGACTCACCGCTCCGAGCCGGGGCGTGGCAGTCGCTTCCAGCTGGACGTCGAGTTCGACCTGCCGGTGGTCGAACCCGCACCAATACCCGCGCCTTCGCGTGATTGCCTGCGCGCCCCGCAGGACTGCACGGTGTTGCTGGTGGATGACAGCAGCGTCAACCAACTGGTGATGCGCGGCATGTTGCTCAAGCTCGGTTTCCGCGTGCGCACCGCTGACAACGGCGCGGCGGCGCTCGATTGCCTGCAACGCGAAATCGTTGATGCGGTACTGATCGATTGTCAGTTGCCGGCCCCCGACGGCGCGTCGTTGTGCTGCCAGATTCACGCTTTGCCGGGCTGCGCTCACCTCCCGGTGTTCATGCTCGCACTGGGCGCGGATCGCGAAGTCTGCGCCACAGGCACGGTGATCGATTACCTGAACAAACCGGTGAAATTCGAGGATTTGCAGTCCGCGCTGGAGCGGCGGGTTTTGTGCGGTTGATAGGGTAAAAGCGCCGCAAATTCGGCGGATATGACACTTTGTTCAGTGTGAGGGCGGTGCTTAACTGGCCTTCTCGCTGAAGAAGGAACCCGTCATGAACCTGCATCAGTTCGCCGAAACCCACGAAGTCACCAACCAGCCGCCGTCGCTGGACGGCACCAACCTCTATCGCATCGACCTGCCCTTGCAGGAGTGGTCGCGCAGGTTTGGCGCCGGTTGGGCCGAGTCGCGGATCGATGCTTACGGCGCGCTGGCCGGCGGGCCGCTGATGGACGCCGGGTTCCTCGCCAATCAGAACAAACCGGTGTTCGCCAGCCACGATCGTTTTGGCCATCGCATCGATCTGGTGGAGTTTCATCCTGCCTACCACGAGTTGATGCGCACGGCGATCGAGCATGGCCTGACCTCATTGCCCTGGACCCATCCGCAGGACGGCGCGCATGTCGCCCGCGCGTCCATGAGTTATCTGCACAGTCAGGCTGAGGCTGGCAGCGGTTGCCCGTTGACCATGACCTTCGCCAGTGTCCCGGCCCTGCGTTTGCAGGCGGATCTGGCCGAGCAGTGGCTGCCGAAAGTCCTCGCCAGCGAATACGACCCGCGTAATGTCGGCATGGCGCACAAGGCTGGCGTCACTATCGGCATGGCGATGACCGAGAAACAGGGCGGCACCGACGTGCGCGCCAATACCACCAAGGCTTATCCGGTGGGCGCCAGCGGTCCGGGTCAGGCCTATGAACTGGTCGGGCACAAGTGGTTCTGCTCGGCGCCGATGTGCGATGCGTTCCTGACGCTGGCGCAGACCGACAAGGGCCTGACCTGTTTCCTGCTGCCACGCCATCGTCCCGATGACACGCGCAATCAGTTCTACATCCAACGCCTGAAAAACAAACTCGGCAACCAGTCCAACGCGTCCAGCGAAGTGGAATTCCGTGGCGCGCTGGCGTGGATGGTCGGCGAAGAAGGGCGCGGCGTACCGACGATTATCGAAATGGTCGCGATGACCCGTTTCGATTGCATGGTCGGCTCCAGTTCGTTGATGCGCCAGGCGCTGACCCAGGCCAGCCATCACTGCGCACACCGCAAGGTTGGCGGCAAACTGCTCAGCGAGCAGCCGCTGATGCAAAACGTGCTGGCCGATCTGGCGCTGGAAAGTGAAGCGGCGCTGGCGCTGAGCCTGCGTATGGGCAAGGCGCTGGATCATCTGGATGATCGCCACGAAGCACAATTCGCCCGGCTGGTAACGGCGGTGGGCAAATACTGGATCTGCAAACGTGCGCCGGGAATGATCAACGAAGCGGCCGAATGCATGGGCGGCGCGGGGTATGTTGAAGAGAGCATCCTGCCGCGGCTGTACCGCGAGGCGCCGGTCAACTCGACGTGGGAAGGTTCGGGTAACGTGCAGTGCCTGGACGTGTTGCGCGCACTGTCGAAAGAACCGGGCGTGCTGGATGTACTGTTCAGCGAACTCGGTGACGGGCATGGCGACAAACGGCTTGCCGCGCATATCCAGCAGTTGCAGGCGGCCTTCAAGGACACCAGCGACATTCAGTATCGGGCGCGGCAGTTGACCGAGGACATTGCGCTGGGCCTTCAAGCCAAATTGTTGCTGGAGGCGGGGAATTCGGCGGTGAGTGATGCCTTTATTGCCAGTCGCCTGAACGGCAGCGGTCGCGTCTACGGCACCTTGCCGCGCGGCCTTGACGTCGAAGCCATCGTCGCCCGCTCGACCCCGCAAGGCTTCTGACCTCAATCCCCCCAACACCACAAAACCCTGTGGGAGCTGGCTTGCCAGCGATGGCGGCCTGTCAATCAACATTGATAATGAATGTGACGGCCTCATCGCTGGCAAGCCAGCTCCCACAGGTATTCGAGTTGCCTGAAAGATTTGGGTACACCCATTACGCCACTGTTCCCGTGACGCCACGATGCAGGCAAGATGAAGCTCTGCAAGTCAGAACACAGGAAGCTGATCGTGACCGAAGCGTTTATTGTCGTTCAAACCGCCGAACAAGCCGTGGATCGTCTGGCCGAGCTGCATGAGCAGGCCACCACCGCACTGAATTCCGCACTCAAGCGTTACCTCAAGGATCGCGTCGAGCCCGACGCCGAGCAGCGTGCTCTGTTCCGTTATCCCGAATTGCGTCTGACCTACCATTGCCAGGGCGAAGTCCCGCAGACCACTCGCGCCTACGCCAAAGTGCAATTGCCGGGCACTTACAGCGTCACCGTCACCCACCCGAAAGCGTTCCGCAAATACCTGCTGGAACAGCTGGTGCCGTTGATGCACGACTTCACCGTGACCGTGGAAGTCGGCGTCAGTCAGCAAAACATTCCGTATCCGTATGTGGTCGAGCAGGGCGATGAGCTGGCCGGCTCCGGCGTCACCGCTGCGGTGCTGGCGCGGGTGTTCCCGAGTACCGACCTGTCGGCGGCCACCGATGGCATCGCCGACGGCCTCTACGACTGGGAAAACACCGATCCGCTGCCGCTAGCGCTGTTCGATGCGGCGCGCGTCGATTTCTCGTTGCGCCGACTGGTGCACTACACCGGCAGCGACTGGCGTCATGTGCAGCCGTGGATTCTGCTGACCAACTATCACCGCTACGTCGACCAGTTCATCGTCCATGGCCTGGAACAACTGCGCAACGACCCGCGTTTCGTGCGCATGGTGTTGCCGGGCAACGTGATCATCGAGAAGGGCATGGATCACGGCGAGGCCTCGGCGATTGCCGCCGGTGTGGTCTGGCACCGTTATCAGATGCCGGCCTATCACCTGATCGCCAGCGATGGCCACGGCGTGACCCTGGTGAACATCGGTGTCGGCCCGTCCAACGCCAAGAACATCACCGACCATTTGGCGGTACTGCGTCCGCATTGCTGGCTGATGATCGGTCACTGCGGCGGCCTGCGTCAGTCGCAAACCATCGGCGACTACGTGCTGGCGCACGCCTACATGCGTCGCGACGGGATTCTCGATCGGGTGGTGCCGCCGAACATTCCGATCCCGGCGCTGGCCGAGGTGCAGATGGCGCTGCAACAAGCCGCAGCCAATATCACCGGCGAGAAGGGCGATGACCTGAAAAAACGCCTGCGCACCGGCACCGTGCTGACTTACGACGACCGTAACTGGGAACTGCGCTGGGCGCAGGAACGTCCGCTGATCAACCTGTCGCGCGCTGTCGCGGTGGACATGGAAAGCGGCACCATTGCCGCCCAGGGTTATCGCTTGCGGGTGCCGTACGGCACGTTGCTGTGTGTTTCGGATAAACCGCTGCACAGTGAAATCAAGCTGCCGGGTTCGGCCAACGCCTTCTATGAGCGCGCGGTCAGTCAGCACTTGAAGATCGGCATCGAGGCGGTGGACCTGCTGCGTACCGAACTCAACTCGCTGCACTCGCGCAAACTGCGCAGCTTCGACGAGCCGCCGTTCCGTTAACGGTTAGTCGTGGTCATTTGGCGGTCGGGGCACTAGCATTGTCAGCCCCGATCGTTAGATGTTCTATTCGCCATGTCCCGTCCCCCGCGTCCACTTTCCCGCCGCCCTGGCGCGAAGCCTCAGTCTTCTTCCCCGCGCCGTGTCGCCAAAGCGCCACCGGCCGAGCCGAAGCTGATCCTGTTCAACAAACCGTTCGATGTGCTGACGCAATTCAGCGACGGTGAAGGGCGGGCGACGCTCAAGGATTACATTGATGTGCCCGGCATCTATCCGGCCGGACGCCTTGATCGCGACAGCGAAGGTTTGCTGCTGCTGACCAATGACGGGCAGTTGCAGGCGCGGATTGCCGACCCCAAACACAAACTGGCCAAGACCTATTGGGTGCAGGTTGAAGGCGTGCCGACGGTCGAGCAGTTGCAGCGTCTGCGCGACGGTGTCGAACTGAATGACGGCATGACCTTGCCCGCTGAAGCGCGGCAATTGGACGAACCCGAGTTGTGGCCACGCAACCCGCCGGTACGTTTTCGCATGACCGTGCCGACCTCATGGCTGGAATTGGTGATTCGCGAGGGGCGCAACCGTCAGGTTCGCCGGATGACAGCGGCGGTCGGGCTGCCGACCTTGCGACTGGTGCGGGTCAGGATTGGGGACTGGACGATCGAAGGGCTCGATCAGGGCCAGTGGAAAGAAGTGCCGGCGCGTTTATAGAGCGCCGGATTCGATCAGGCCGATCACCACGCTTTTAATGATGAACGCGGCCACGCCCAGGCCCAGCACGAAAAACAGAATGAACGAGCCAAAGCGCCCGGCCTTGGACTTCTTCGCCAGATCCCAGACGATGAAACCCATGAAAATGATCAGGATGCTGACCAGGCCAGTCATCATCCATTCTTCAAATACTGCTGGATCCATCGGTCATCTCCGGCGTAGGCGGGGCAGGAAGGGCGGCGGGGATTATACGCCGAGGGTGGCATAGCCGCATTGACCTGCGTCGGTGTGCCGCAGTTATAAGGTGCCTGTACCGGCCTCTTCGCGAGCAGGCTCGCTCCCACATTTGGAATGCATTCCCCTGTGGGAGCGAGCCTGCTCGCGAAGACGATTTCAGCTACGCAGGTGGGTCAAGGGCAGTTCAGTGCTGTTCAACACCTGATTCAGCACAAAACTCGAACGCACACTGGTCACGCCCTCAATCCTGGTCAAATGCCCCAGCAACAGCTTCTGATAGTGATCCATGTCCGGCACCACCACCTTCAACTGATAGTCAGCATCCACGCCCGTTACCAGGCTGCACTCCAGCACCTGCGGCAACGTACGGATAGCCGCCTCGAAATTCTCGAAGCGCTCCGGCGTGTGCCGGTCCATGCCGATCAGCACATACGCGGTCAGGCTCAGGCCGAGCATCTTGCGATCGAGCAAGGCCACCTGACGCGAGATATAGCCGTCATCCTCCAGTTGCTTGACCCGGCGCGAGCATGGCGACGGCGACAGACCGATGCGCTCGGCCAGCTCCTGGTTGGAGATGCGGGCATCGCGCTGCAATTCCGCCAAAATGCTCAAGTCGTAACGGTCGAGTTTGCTCATCAATCAATCCTTGGTTGTAACTATTGCGGCGGATTATCTATCCAGGGTTAAAAATTGCGCAAGTGGTGTTTATTTCAGCAATCTTCGCAATCATCTGTCGTGGCCCCGGGCCTATTCTTATCACCAGAATCACTGCTCGGTAACACAGTCCACTGCGGCCCGCCTATCAGGCCCGCCGCGGCCGCCACCCCCACCGGGGTTGTGCCGGCCCCCGAGCTGCACACTGTCCAGAAGACGGCGTGAGGTGAGCCGACGTCAAAAGCGTCGAGCCAGGACGAAGTTCTCTAGAAGGGAGGCCGACGGGTCTCCCTTTTTTCTTGCCTGCGATTTTTGCCGCAATGCGCCGACGTCCTCAATAAATAAGTTTCGTGACTGATAACCTGTTGCAGAACCGGGCCTGTACATTCCCGGTCTTAGCTACAGGCCCCTCTTGATGACAGGCCGCCAGCCACAGTGAGGAATTTCATGAAGTCGCGCATCTGGCATCTGGCCAGTGTTGGTTTGCTGTGTGTGAGTGTCAGTGTGCAAGCACTTGCCGATGATCCACAAAGTCGTGGACCGGAGGGCGGTGGCCACGGTCAGGACCATCAGGGCAACAATCAGGGTCATGGCGGCAACAATCAGCCGCGCCCGCAGAATAATCCGCCGCCGCAAAATCAGCCTCGTCCGCAGAACAACGAGATCATTCGTGGCGACAACAGTCGTCAGTTCGAGCACAACGGCCAGCAGCACAACAATAACGGCCAATGGCAGAACCACGGTCAGAACCGTCCGGCCTACAACCCGAATCCGGTACGTCAGCCGCCACCGCCGCCGCAATTGCCGGCCAATAGCCTGCCGATCCAGCCACGACCCGATGCCGTGCGCCAGACTCAGGAGCCACGTCAGGGTTACTACCGCGACGAACGTCCGCAGAACGGTTACAACAACCAGCATTGGCAAACCAACAACCGGCCCAACGACAATCGCTGGCCGGGGCGTCCGGACGGGCATGGCAACGGTTGGGGCCCAGGCCCGCAATATCGGCCGGGGCATGTGATCGACCGTTTCCCGGATCGCGACTATCGCGTGCCGTATCGTGGCCAGGATTACTTCTATTCCGGTGGTTACTGGTACCGTCCGCAAGGCCCGCGTTACATCGTCGTGCAGCCGCCACGGGGTATCCGCACTCAGTACTTGCCGGACTACGCCCGTGAAGTGTGGATCGGTGGTTCGCTGCTGTTTCTAGCGGCCGGTTCCTACTACGCCTATCAAGAAGCGACGCAGGATTACGTGGTGGTCGAGCCGCCGGTTCAGCAACAGCCGCAGCCGCAATCACAGGGCTATGACGTCGAGGCTTACCCGGCCAACGGTCAGTCGCCGGAGCAGGTGCAGCAGGACGGTTATCAGTGCTATCAGTACGCCGTGCAGCAAAGCGGTTTCGATCCGCGCAGCGCGACTTATCAACCGGCGCCCGAAGTGGTGCAAGCGTACCGTCAGGCGCAGGGCAATTGCCTGAGCAGTCGCGGTTATCAGGTCAGTTACTGAAGCCGGGTTTGCGTCCGTTCAGCCTTGACCACTTCCTGCGGGTCGGCGTGCACCAGCACTTCGGCCCGTGGGTAGGCTTTGTGAATGGCATCGGCCGCCTGATCGCTGATGCCGTGCGCGACTGACAGGGTCAATTCCCCCGGCAGCTCCAGATGCAACTGCACGAACCAGTGGTTGCCGGAAATCCGCGTGCGCAAGTCGTGCGCGCCCAACACTCCCGGCACACTGCACGCCAGTTCGAGCATGTGCTGACTGACGTCCGGTGGCAGCTCTTCATCCATCAGCACCGAAAAGCTCTCCCGGGCGATCTGGACCGCGCTCCACAAAATGTACGCGGCAATCCCCAGGCCGAACCACGCGTCCAGTTGTTGCCAGCCGAACCCGGCCAGCACCAGCGCCACCAGAATGCTGCCGTTAAGCAGCAAGTCTGATCGGTAATGCAACGAGTCGGCACGCACAGCGTTGGAGCCGGTCTGCTTGACTACCCGGTGCTGCAAGATCAGCAAAGCCACTGTCAGCAGCAGGGAGAAAATGATCACACCAATGCTGATCCACGGCGCACCGAGCGGTTCAGGTTGCTTGATCCGCTCATAGGCCTGCAAGGCAATCAGCACCGCACTGCCGCCGATGAACAATGCCTGCGCCATGCCGGCCAGGGATTCCGCCTTGCCGTGGCCGTATCGGTGATCGTCATCCGCCGGGCGCAGTGCGTAATGCACCGCCAGCAGATTGAGCAACGAAGCAATGCCATCGAGCGCCGAGTCGGTGAGGCCGGCGAGCATGCTCACCGAACCGCTCAGCCACCAGGCGATGGCTTTGGCGATGATCAGCGTACAGGCCACCGCCACCGAGGCGCGTGTCGCCAACCGCAGCAGGCGGGCGTGTTCGGGGCTGGAGGTCATGAAGTTTTTGATTCCTTATGCGGCAGGTTGCAGGCCGAACATCGCCAGTTGTTGAGTGCTGCCTTTGTGCTGGATCAGGCGCGGATCATCCAGCGGCAGATTGCGGCCCAGTTCAGATTCGAGAATAGCCTGCAACTTCATGTTATCGACCTGACCATCCGGGCCGATGGCTTGCTTGAGCTTGGCCGGATCGATCTGCGCGGTGTGGCCCGGTTCGAAATAGATCGCCCCCGTGGCGAAGTCGACGGCAAACGCGATCAGGCCGGGGATAACGTAGAACAGC
Source organism: Pseudomonas sp. FW305-7 (assembly GCF_058786735.1). Taxonomy (NCBI): domain Bacteria; kingdom Pseudomonadati; phylum Pseudomonadota; class Gammaproteobacteria; order Pseudomonadales; family Pseudomonadaceae; genus Pseudomonas; species Pseudomonas sp. FW305-7. The sequence goes on along the minus strand of NZ_JBYSZA010000005.1, from coordinate 107,994 downwards.
AGGCCCACGGCATCGAGCACGGCAATCGCCGGGTCGATCTTGCCGTCGATCTGACCACGACGGTCCGGATAGAAAATCGAACCGCACGCAGTGATTTGCGTGAGCAGCGTGGCGACCAGTACACCGCCGATCAGGCGAAAAGGTAAGCGCATGGAAAATCTCCTGAGTCATCTGATAACGAAGCGTCGTCGAGTGAAGTTAAGACCCTGACGAACGCCAAGCAGTTCGCCGTTATACTCGCGGCTCTGTTTTGGAGCCAGTATGAATTCGCTGCCGATCGATGAAGTTTTACCCGCCCTGCGTGAAGCCCTCGCGACACGCCACGAAGCCGTGCTCGAAGCACCGCCCGGCGCCGGTAAAACCACCCGCGTGCCGTTGGCTTTGCTCAATGAAGCGTGGCTCAACGGGCAGACCATTCTGATGCTCGAACCGCGCCGTCTCGCTGCGCGTGCTGCTGCGGAACGACTGGCCAGTGAACTCGGCGAGAAGGTCGGTGAAACCGTCGGTTATCGCATCCGCCTCGACAGCAAGGTCGGCCCCAACACCCGCATCGAAGTGGTCACCGAAGGCATTCTCACCCGGCGCTTGCAGGATGATCCGGCGCTGGAAGGCGTGGGTCTGCTGATCTTCGACGAATTTCACGAACGCAGTCTCGACGCCGATCTGGCGCTGGCCCTGAGTCTGAACGGTCGCGAGCTGTTTCGAGCTGAACAGCCGCTGAAGATTTTGCTGATGTCCGCCACCCTCGAGGGCGAACGCCTGGCCGGGTTGCTTGATGACGCGCCAATCCTGCGCAGCGAGGGGCGCATGTATCCGGTGACGATGCGCTGGGGCCGTCCGTTCCAGCCCGGCGAATACATCGATCAGCGCGTGACACAAACCGTACTCGAAGCCCTGCACGACGAGACCGGCAGCCTCTTGGTGTTTCTGCCGGGGCAGGCGGAAATCCGTCGTGTCCATCAACAACTGGCCGACGCCATCGGTGAGCGCAAAGACGTCTTGCTCTGCCCGTTGCACGGTGAACTCGACCTCAACGCCCAGCGCGCAGCGATCGATCCGGCACCGGCAGGTCAGCGCAAAGTGGTGCTGGCGACCAACATCGCCGAGACCAGTTTGACCATCAACGGTGTGCGCGTGGTCATCGATGCCGGGTTGGCGCGGGTCCCGCGTTTCGATCCCGGCAGCGGCATGACGCGTCTGGATACCCAGCGGATTTCCAAGGCCAGCGCCACCCAGCGTTCCGGTCGGGCAGGGCGACTGGAACCGGGCGTTTGCTATCGCCTGTGGTCGCAGGATCAGCACGAACAACTGGCGGCGTATGGCAGCGCGGAAATTCTTTCGGCGGATCTGGCCAGCCTGGCGCTGCAACTCGGGCGCTGGGGCGTGACGCCGGGCGAACTGGTCTGGCTGGATGTGCCGCCAGCAGCGGCTTATGCACAGGCGCAGGATTTGCTGCAGCGGCTCGGCGCGCTGGAAGGCGAAGCGCTGACAACTCATGGTCAGGCCATGGCTGAATTGCCGGCGCACCCGCGCATCGGCCATTTGTTGCTGCGCGGTCAGGCGTTGGGCCTGGCCAACATGGCGTGCGACGTTGCTGCATTGCTCGGCGAGCGCGATATCTTGCGCGGTGCCGGGGCGGATTTGCACAGTCGCCTGGTGCTGCTGTCTGGCGAGGAGCGCGCTGCCCGTGGCGCGCAGGGTGGTGTGCAGCGCGCCCGGCAACTGGCGCGGCAATATCGCGGTTACCTGCGCGGCAAGGCGAGCGAGCCGGTCAGCGATCCCGATCATCCGCGCTGGCTCGGCGCGTTGCTGGCGCTGGCTTACCCGGATCGCGTCGCGCAACAGCGGCGTGCCGGTGGTGCCGAATATCGATTGGCCAACGGTCGCGCCGCGCTGTTCGCCGAGGCCGACAGCCTGATGAAAGAGCCGTGGATCGTCATTGCCGACCTCGGCAGCCGTCAGGGCCAGCGCGAGGAACGGATTTATCTGGCGGCGGATTTCGATCCGGCGCTGTTCGATTCCGTGCTCGCCGAGCAGGTGCGTAACGTCGATCAACTGGACTGGGACGAGCGCGAAGGCGTGCTGCGCGCCGAGCGTCAGCGCAAGGTCGGCGAGCTGATCTTGAGTCGCGAACCATTGACCGGTCTCGATGAAGCCGCACGCAGTCAGGCGCTGGTCAATCTGGTGCGGCGCAAAGGTCTGGAGCTGCTGCCATGGACACCGGAACTGCGTCAGTGGCAGGCGCGGGTGGCGTTGTTGCGCCAGCTCGATCTGACGAATCAGGATGACAGCCAATGGCCGGATGTCAGCGACGCAACGCTGCTGAAAACCCTTGAAGACTGGCTGATGCCGTATCTGGGCAAGGTCTCTCGACTCAGTCATTTTGCCAACCTCGATCTGTCGAGCATCGTGCGCAACCTGCTGCCGTGGCCACTGCCGCAACGCCTGGACGAGCTGGCGCCGCATCATCTGAGCGTGCCGTCGGGGTCGTCGATTCGTCTGGACTACAGCGAGTTTCCACCGATTCTGGCGGTGCGATTGCAGGAGTTGTTCGGCCTGGCCGAGACCCCGCGAATCGCTGGCGGCCGGCAAGTGGTCAAGCTGCACCTGTTATCGCCTGCGCGGCGTCCGGTACAGGTGACGCAGGATCTGGCCAACTTCTGGCGCAGCACCTATGCCGAGGTGAAGAAGGATTTGAAAGGGCGCTATCCGAAGCACTACTGGCCGGATGATCCGTTGGTGGCCGAGGCGACCGCACGGGCGAAACCACGCGGCACCTGAGGCGCGCAGGATCGCAACTTGCGATCCTGGCGATTTAGAGCTCATGGCGGTGCGCCACTAGCACATCCGCCCTAATTGCCCTTGTTTGTTTGCCCTCCTAAAGTCGCGGCTTGAACAATAAGCAGGCCTGCTAACTTGCAAGCTGCCGCCAAGGAACGGAATCGCCCCATGTCACCACTCTTCAAGTTCAAGAAGTTGTTCTTCTTGTCGGCTGCGCTGCTGGCCGCCTCCACTTCGGTCAGCGCCGAACAATCCAATCCTGTTGGCGACTGGTGGATCATCTACGGCAACGGTGTTGCGCATAAAAACATCATGTATGTCGCCGATGCCACGTCAGTGGTGCCATCGCAAAAAACCAAAGGCGCGACGATGGTTGCGGTGACTCTGGTTTACGAAGAGCCGGGAAAACCGATGATCGATGTCTACAACCTTGAAGCTCAGTGCTCCGCCGGCAAGGTGCGTTTTATCAACGGCCAGTCGATCGAGCGTCTGGCCTATACGATGCGCCATTTGAAAGTCTCGGATACATGGCAGGCTCCGAAAGAATTCTGGATCCAGCAAGCGTTGAAGTTTGCCTGTACGCCTGGCAGTCGTAATAAGAACGAGATGGTCACGTTGGGCAAGATGGAATACATGCAGATGATCCAGACCCTGCAGCAGATGTTCTTCAAGCTCGCGCCGGTTCAGGAAAAGAGCCAGATGATGGACGACATGGACACCATGCTCGAGCTGGAAAAATAAGCGATCTGTCAGGGGACTCACGATGAAACAGTGGACGAAAACACGTTTACCGCTGGCGACAATTCTGGCGGTGTTGCTCTTGAATGGTTGTTCGACCATCGCACAGAACCGTTGGGAAGGTCGCGATGCCCAGGAAGCGCTGGACCTGTTCGGCAAACCCGATTCGATGCAAAAGGAAACCGGTCCGGACGGCCAGCCCTACGCGGTGCTGACCTGGTACAAGTCGTCGAGCTGGTCAACCACCGAAGCGGCCGGGACCTCGATGACCCATACCGGCAACGGCATGGTGTACACCGAGCATTATCAACAAGTCGGGCACAGTTCCGATTGCAAGTTGCAGGCGAAGATCAACCAACAAAAGAAGATCGCGCAGTTTCTGATTGAAGATGGACGGATCCTGCATGGCAAGTGCACCAACGTAAGGTATGTCCCCGGTTACATTCCGCCAGGGTTCTAAGCGGTCTTGGCGGTCAATTGTTCGCGGCAATAATCCGCGAACAACTGCGCCGGTTTGGTCAGTTGCCCACGCTTGAGCCACGCCGCCACCAATCCTGAGCCGGTGACGTCCTCGACGATGTCCACGCACACAACCTTCTTGCCGTCGTAAGTGCATTCCGAATGCGGCCGCGTAACCAGGATCGAAAAGCCGAAACCCTGACCGACCATCCCGCGCACCATCTCGATGGACGGTGAGCTGAACTCGATGCGCGGCGTCAGGCCCAGCTCTTCGAACAGGCTGACGAAGTAGGTCCGGCTCGGTTGCACATCCAGCAGAATCATCGGTTCCAGGCACAGATCGCGCAGCGACACTTGCTTGTACTCGGCAAAGCGATGATCGGCCGGCAGTAGCGCATAGGGTCGTTGCGCCGGCATCAGCGGTTCGGTCTGAATCGTCGCGTCGAGTTCGTGTTCATAGAGGATCACCAGGTCAAACGCGCCTGAGGTCAGGCCTTGTACCAGTTCCTGTTGTTCGCCGTCGCGGATGCGGATCTTCACGCCCGGGTACAGGGCGGAAAACCCGGCGATCAATTGCGGCAGGTACAACGGCGCAACGGTTTCGAAACAGCCGATGTCGATCTGCCCGGCCACCACATCGTTATCGGCGAGGGCGTTCTGCTCGAACTCCTTGGCCATGCGCAGCAGTTCCTGGGCCTTGCGCAGGAAACGCGCGCCGCTCGGTGTAAGAGAAACTCCTTGCGCGTGATGGCGGATCAGCAGTTGCACGGCGAAGCTGTCTTCCAGCGCCTTGATCGCCGTGGAGATCGCCGGTTGAGCGATGTACAGCTTGCGTGAAGCCTCGGCAACGCTGCCGCACTCGACGGTGGTGATGAAGTATTTCAACTGACGCAAATTGTAGGCGGCCACGGCAAACCTCAGGACGAGCGGACTCGACTTCCAAGCAATTTGTGCGCCGCCGCGTCCGCTGCGCGACGTTGTTCTTATCCCTCAACCATAGCCACCTGTGCGGCGTTTGGGGGAAGTCACTGCCCAGTGTTTTTATTGCCTGCGAAGACATTTTTACTATTTTTAGCCCGTGCGGGCCTGAGCGACCATCGACGGCACAATAAAGCCCTAGGAGCATCCGCCGTGTTCGAGCTTGCAGAGTGGCAGCGCCGCGCCGTTGCATTGAAGTTTCCCGATCAAGCCGTGATCGACGGCAAACATTACGCGGCGCAATCGGGGCAGACCTTCGCCGCGATCAACCCGGCTACCGGCCAGTTACTGGCCAACGTTGCCACGTGCGGCGGGGCCGATGTCGACGCAGCGGTGGGCAATGCCCGACAGGTATTTGAGGCGGGCGTGTGGTCGCGACGTTCGCCGGCCGAGCGCAAGCAAGTGTTGTTGCGTCTGGCCGATTTGCTGATGAGCCATCGCGAAGAGCTGGCGCTGCTCGACTCGCTGAACATGGGCAAACCGGTGATGGACGCCTACAACATCGACGTGCCGGGCGCCGCTGGCGTGTTCCGCTGGTACGCCGAAAGCATCGACAAACTCTACGACCAGGTTGCGCCGAGCGCGACCAACGTGCTGGCGACCATCACCCGTGAAGCACTGGGCGTGGTTGCCGCTGTGGTGCCGTGGAATTTTCCTTTGGACATGGCCGCGTGGAAACTCGCGCCAGCGCTGGCGGCGGGCAATTCGGTGATTCTCAAACCGGCCGAGCAGTCCCCGTTTTCGGCCTTGCGTCTGGCCGAGCTTGCGCTGGAGGCGGGCCTGCCGCCGGGTGTGCTGAATGTGCTGCCGGGGCTTGGCGAGCAGGCCGGCAAGGCCTTGGGTTTGCACGCGGATGTCGATTGTCTGGTGTTTACCGGTTCGACGCAGGTTGGCAAATATTTCATGCAGTACGCTGCGCAATCAAACCTCAAGCAGGTGTGGCTGGAGTGCGGCGGCAAGAGCGCCAATCTGGTCTTCGCCGATTGCCGGGATCTGGAGCTGGCGGCGGAGAAAGCTGCGTTCGGGATCTTCTTCAATCAGGGCGAAGTCTGCTCGGCCAACTCGCGATTGCTGGTGGAACGTTCGATTCATGATGAGTTTGTCGAGCGTCTGCAAGCGCAGGCCGAGCGTTGGTTGCCGGGCGATCCGCTGGATCCGCAAAGCCGCGCGGGTGCCATCGTCGATCAGCAGCAGACGGCGAGCATCATGCGCGCCATTCGCCAGGCACAAGAGCAGGGCGCGACACTGGTGTGTGGCGGTCAGCAACGGCGTTTCAACGGCTCGGACAACTTCATCGAGCCGACGATTTTCACTGGCGTGAAAGCCGATATGGCGTTGTTTCGTGAAGAGGTGTTCGGCCCGGTGCTGGCGGTTGTGCCGTTCGACAGTGAAGAGGAGGCCGTGCGTCTGGCGAATGACAGCGTGTATGGGTTGGCGGCGTCGCTCTGGACAGATGACCTCAACCGCGCACACCGAGTGGCGCGGCAGTTGCGGGCCGGTACGGTGTCGGTCAATACGGTGGATGCGCTGGACGTGACGGTGCCATTTGGCGGCGGCAAGCAATCGGGTTTTGGCCGAGATTTGTCGCTGCATTCATTCGACAAATACACCCAACTGAAAACCACTTGGTTTCAATTGCGCTGATACCGCGTCGCCCCGCTATCGCGAGCAGGCTCGCTCCCACACTGGATCTATGCCGCACCGAGAGTCCCCTGTGGGAGCGAGCCTGCTCGCGATAGCGGTGGGTCAGGCAGCAAAGATATCGACTGACCTGACGCCATCGCTGGCAAGCCAGCTCCCACAGGTTTCAGTGGTGTGCACAAATTCCGGGTACAACCGAGATCATTGTAGGAGTGAGCCTGCTCGCGATAGCGGTGGGGCAGGCAGCAAAGATATCGACTGACCTGATGCCATCGCTGGCAAGCCAGCTCCCACAGGTTTCGGTGGTGTACACAAATTCCGGGTACAACCGAGATCTCTGTAGGAGCGAGCCTGCTCGCGATAGCGGGGGGCAGGCAGCAAAGATATCGACTGACCTGACGCCATCGCTGGCAAGCCAGCTCCCACAGGTTTCAGTGGTGTGCACAAATTC
>NZ_JBYSZA010000005.1:0-100851 GCF_058786735.1 Pseudomonas sp. FW305-7 | reverse complement strand
ATTCCGGGTACAACCGAGATCCCTGTAGGAGCGAGCCTGCTCGCGATAGCGGGGGGTCAGGCAGCAAGGATATCGGCTGACCGGATGCCATCGCGAGCAGGCTCACTCCTACAGTATTCAGTGGTGTTCACAAAATTCGGGCCCGCCCGAGATCCCCGTGGGAGCGAGCCTGCTCGCGAAGACGGAGTGTCAGCAGCGAAGAAGTCTGCTGACCTGACGCCATCGCTGGCAAGCCAGCTCCCACAGGTTTCAGTGGTGTGCACATATTCCGGGTACAACCGAGATCCCCTGTGGGAGCTGGCTTGCCAGCGATGGCGTTCTTCCGGTTACCGAAAATCCCCGATCTGCACCCACCTTGCGCATCCCCGCCAACCCTGCCCTTCAGCAGTGCGCACTAAGCAGTTTTTTCATTGTTCGCAGCCAACAATTTCCTGATTTTCCTCACCGCGCACATGGGCCACCATCGATCTCGCCAGCCCAAGTGGTTCACGCCAGAGTCCAGCAGAGACCGCAGTGTGCATTCACAGCATTTGGCGCTGGCCGTACTGCCCATGACAAAACTAAATCAACAGCGTCGGGAGTGCTCCATGATCAAGTCCTTGTGTATTCGTCTCGCTCATCCTCTGGCAATCACCGCTCTGGCCGCCACAGTCGCCACCAGCGCCGAGGCCGGCACCCTGTCCATCGGCCACACCACGTGGGTCGGCTACGGCACGCTTTATCTGGCTCAGGACCTGGGCTATTTCAAGGAAAACGGCCTGACCGTCGAATTACCCGTGGTCGAAGAGGCCTCGATGTACATGGCCGCGCAGGCCTCCGGGCAACTGTCCGGCTCGGCGTCGACCATCGATGAAGTGCTCAAGTATCGCCCGCAATTCTGCTTCAAGGCTGTCGCGGCGCTGGATGACAGCCATGGTGGCGACGGCGTGCTGGTCGGCAAGGAGGTGAAGAGCCTGCAGGAACTCAAGGGCAAATCCGTGGCGGTGAACGAAGGCTCGACTTCGCAGTTCTGGCTCTCGTATCTGCTGAAAAAGAACGGCATGAAAATGAGCGACATCACCGTGCAGAACATGACCGCTGACGATGCCGCCACCGCGTTCATCGCCGGTCGCGTGCCGGCGGCGGTGACCTGGGAACCGCATCTGTCGATGGTGCGCGACAAGCAGCAAGGCAAGGTGTTGATCGACAGCAGCACCACGCCCGGGGTGATCGTCGATGTGGTAGCGCTCAACTGCAGCGTCATCGAAAAACAGCCGGAAGACGTCAAGGCCCTGGTCGCCGGTTTGTACAAAGCCGTGCAGTACACCAAGGATCATCCGGAAGATGCTTACAAGATCATGGCCAAAGGCGTTGGCGGTTATCTGTCCGATCCGAAGGAGCTGGCGGCTGCGGCGCAGGGCGTGCGCTTCTACGATCAGGCCATGAGCGAAAAACTCCTCGGCTCGCCGGGCCAGCCGGGTGACAGCGCCGCGTTGATCAAACTGGCCAACGAAACCGCCAGCGAGTTGCAGGGCAAACCCTACAACGTCAGCCATGACGATCTGGTCGACAACCGTTTCGTCAGCCCGCTCTAGGAGGTTTGCAATGTTCAAGCGCAATTCGTGGCTGAGCCGCAGCCTCACGCCGAAAACCGCTTTGCCGGTACCCGTGGTGTGGAGCGCCAGCGGTCTGGCCTGGGTGCTGTTGGTCGGCCTGTGGGCCGGGTTGTCCTATGGCGGCATCGTGCCGGGCATGTTCTTGCCTACCCCGGGTGCGGTGGTCGAAGCGGCCGTGCGGTTGAGCCGCGACGGCACCCTCGGCACGCATGTGTGGGCCAGCGTCGAAGTGGTCATGGTCGGTTTCATTGTGTCGTCGCTGGTGGCGGTGCCGCTGGGATTGCTGATGGGCAGCTTCCGCATCGTCCAGGCGTTTCTGGAACCGCTGGTGAACTTCATTCGCTATCTGCCGGTGACCTCGTTCGTGCCGCTGTTCATCCTGTGGATCGGCATCGGTCTGGAGCAGCGCGTATCAGTGATTATCTTCGGCGTGTTCTTCCAGCAACTGGTGATGATTGCCGATGTGTCGAAAGGCATTTCCAAGGATTTGATCAACGCCTCCTATACGTTAGGTTCCAACCGCCGCGATGCGGTGTTGCACGTGATCGCCCCAGCGTCGGTGCCGGGCGTGCTCGATACCTTGCGGGTGACCATGGGCTGGGCGTGGACCTATCTGGTGGTGGCCGAGCTGGTCGCGGCCTCCAGCGGCCTCGGTTATTTGAGCCTGAAAGCCATGCGCGGCTTTCAGGTTGACGTGATTTTCCTCGCCATCGCGATCATCGGCCTGCTCGGTCTGGTCACCGATCAACTGTTCCGCTTTCTCCGCTTGAGGGTTGCCGCATGGGCTCAGTGACTGCTGCCAATCATCGCTTTATCGAGCCGCTCGCGGCACCGGCGCAAGCCGCGCCACGCTTGCAGGTGGACAAGGTCAGCCTGCGTTACAAGAGGCCCGATGGCGGAACGTTTACCGCGCTGGAAGAGGTGTCGTTCGAGGTGCCGGATCAGCAATTCGCCGTGCTGGTCGGGCCGTCGGGTTGCGGCAAGTCGAGCCTGTTGTACCTGACCGCCGGCCTGGCTGAACCGACTTCCGGCGAGATCTACGTTGGCGGCCAGCAAGTGCAAGGTCCCGGCGCGGATCGCGGCATGGTCTTTCAGAGCTATACGTTGTTCCCGTGGCTGACGGTGCGGCAGAACGTCGAGTTCGGCCTCAAGCGTCGTGGCCTGCCGGCGGCGCGGCGCAAGGAGATTGTCGATTATTACGTCAACGAAGTCGGCCTCACCGGGTTCGCCGACAATTACGCCAAACAGCTCTCGGGCGGGATGATGCAGCGTGTCGCCATTGCTCGGGCGCTGGCCAATGATCCGCAGATTTTGCTGATGGACGAACCGTTCGGTGCGCTGGATAGCCAGACGCGTTTGCAGATGCAGCAACTGTTGCTGCGGGTGTGGGGCAACAGCAAGAAAACCGTGCTGTTTGTCACCCATGACATCGACGAAGCGATTCTGCTCGGCGACCGGGTCTATGTGATGGGCGCGAAACCGGGGCGGATCAAACAGATTCTCGATGTACCGATCGAGCGGCCACGCTCACTGGACATGGTTATGGAGCGCTCGTTCATCGACATGAAACGGCAGATCTTCGGGCTGCTGCATGATGATCTGGAAGAAGTGCACTGATGCGCTGATACACCAGCTCTGTGGGAGCGAGCTTGCTCGAGAATGCGCTGGATCAGGTCACACATTCATCGACTGACACTACGCCTTCGCGAGCAAGCTCGCTCCCACAGGGGGATGTGTGCGGGCTGTTGGCGAGGTCAGTTCACGGCACGGCAAACACGGTTTTGACCCATCCCTGCAGGGTGTATTTCTGGTAGACGTGTTCAGGCACGTCGACATACGGATCCGTAATGAACCGCTCCGGAATCACCGGGTTGGCCTCATCGATGACCAGAATGTTCGTCGGGTTGTAAAAGTCGTAGTCGACCACGCTCTTGTTGGTGGTGATGACTTTCTTCCGTGAGGCCATGGCCTCGAAGAAACGGAAGCTCAACCCGGCCTGACCGGGCTTGGCAATGTCGAGAATGATCCGCGAGCGCTTGACCAATTCACCCACCGACTCCAGCGACATTCTCTGCTCGAAAAATGTGATGCCCGGATGCGCGCCCGAGACCGGTTTGCACTGGACCAGAAACTTGTAATCGGTGACTCCGAGGCGATCGAACTCCTGCGCCAGCCCTTCAAGTGCCGGCACCCGATCCTTGCCCGCCATCACCACAAACGCCGAGTATTCACCGGGCTCGCCGTCGGCGATGTAGTCGTCGTAGATGAAGTTGTAGAGTTTTTTCAGGCCGTAGCTTTCGGCATTCTCCGGGTCGAAGGAAAACACCTCGTCATAACCGGCAAGCGCTTCGCGGGTCATCGGCCAGCGACTGAAACTGTCGTAGAGGTAAGCGATCTTGCGGTCGCAGGCATTGAGGGCAGCGGTCAGTTGCCTGGGTTCGATTTGCGCCGGATTGATGATCAACCCGACGTCAAAGCGCGCCGATGCACCGAGGCTCTTCTTGAACTGGCGCAACTGCGCCCAGCGCTTCAGAGGGCGGCGGAGGATCTTCGGGGCTCGATCAAAACGGTTGGACAGCGACGATGTATCGATGAAGCACACATCGTTGTCACGTTTCAGGTAGTCAGCCAGTTTGCCGGCGTAACCGCCGATGTCCTTGCACACCAGTAAGATTTTCATGCGAGTTCCATTTCTTCAATTCGGGGCTGACGCCATGTTCGGTGGGGCTGGCTGGCAGTTTGCTCACGCCGGTTGCTAGGGCGCGACGGGGAGCAGGAAGCGGGCAATCACCGGCAAATGATCGGAGATACGCAGCGTATCGTCCTGACGGACCGTTGCCTGGATCCGTTTGATCTTCGGGCTGTAGAACAGATAGTCGACCGTACGATCCGGGCCATTGAGGCCGGGGTCGTTGGGGTAGTGGGTCAACCACTGTGCACGGTCGATGCCGCTCGCTTCGTTGTTGGTCGGGATCATCGGGTATTTGTCCCACAGCAGGTGCAGCTCGCTGTCGGCGGAGTACGGCCTGCGCTGTTCGGCAGGCAAGCGACGATATTGGCCAAGCGGCAACAGATTGAAATCGCCACCGATCAGCCACGGCAAGCCCTGGCTTTCATACTTGTCGAGCACCTTGGCCACGGCGGCCACTTGCGCCTGCAAGGTGTCGTCCGGTTGGCTGGCGCGCTCCAGATGGGTGTTGAATACGGTGAGTTGCCCGCCGTCGCTGAGCGGCAGTTTGGTCGCCAGCAGCGCATCTTTCGGCTGGAACTGGCGACTGATGAAATTGCTTGATGCCACTGGCAATTGCAGGCGTTCGGCATGCTCGATGCGGTAGCGGCTGAGCGTCGCCAGTTGTCGGCCAACGCTGCCGAAGATGTGTGGTTCAGGGACGAAATCGGCTTTCCAGTCAAACGCACTGGCGCTGCACGGATACAGATCGGCCACGCGTTCCTGCAACAATTTGAGCTGGTCCTGATAGTCGCTGGCCTTGGCACCGTCATCCAGTTCCTGCAACAACACCACATCGGGCTGTTCGTCGCGGATCACCCGTGCCACTTCATCAAGGCTGAAGGCCATGTCTTCCAGCGTTGGTGCTTCGTCGTCGCCTTGGGCCTGGTCGTTCCAGAACACGTAACGCTTGCCCGCCAGGTACTGCACGTTCCAGGTCATGACTTTCAGCGCTTGCCCGGGCACCAGCGTCGGCGGCGTTCCGGTACAGCTGACCGGCAGGGTTTCCCGGGCGTCGGGGCGCCAGGTCAGGCCAAAGATCAGCCCGCCAATAAGCGCGATGGCGAGCACAACAAGGAGCAGGGTGTAGCGCAGCAGGCGGGTCATGGCTCGGCTTATAGCGTTACAGAAAGTGGCCCCGAGCATACCCGAGTGCGCCGCCGTCGCCCAAGGCCAAAACCGTCAGACCGATCTGTCGCGCTTGTCGGGCAGTTCACTGATCAGCATGAACAGACGGAACAGCACCACGCTGGTGAACAGTTGCAGGAAACTGTGGGCACTGTCGATCAGTACGGCAAGTGCCGGGTTCTGCGGGTCTGGATAGACCTGCAGGGTCAAGCCCTTGAGCAGCCACAGCGGTCCCATCACACAGAGAATGCACAGCAGGATCCGCCAGAAATGCCCACGGGTCAGGCGCAGGCTTTCCTTCATCGCGTGCAATGGATTGAGGCCGCGCAGCACCAGCAGGTATTCGCCGAACGCCAGCATCACCATCAGGATCAGCCCCGGCAGGAAGTAAAGCGAAAGCCCCAGCAGAATCAGCAACGTGTTGAGCGCCGTGAGCAGGGCGAAACGCGGCCACAACCGGGCAGACATCGCCAGCAGGTCGAGGGTGCGCGGGGCTTCGCCACGGGTGCGGGCGTCGAGAAACAGGATCAGCGCGGCGGTGTACAACGGATAGACCAGCAGCCCGACAATGATGCTGTAAGCCGAGAAACTGTCCGGATCGCTGGCGCGGTCGACCACTTGTTGCAGCAATGCTTCGACGATCACCAGCGGCAGGCACAACTGCACGATGCTGGCCAAATGGCGTTTGAAAAAATACAGAGAGTCGCGCAGCACTTCTAAGGCATTCATCAGTCGGTATCGCAGGTCGAAAACAGTGGCTCACTTTAACCGATGATGCGCGGGGCGACACAAACGTAAACATTCGGTAAAGGTCGTTGAAACATCCTGTCACTGTCTCCATTACAGGAGAGCACCTTGTCCACAGTGGGCGAGGGCAACGTTATCCCGGCAATCTACGAGGTCGCCATGAACAGCGAAGAGCAAACCCTGATCGATGGACTGTTTTCCCGGCTGCAACAAGCCGAAACGGAGGCAGCCCCGCGTGACGCCCAGGCCGAGGCGCGGATCAAGGAACACCTGACACGCCAGCCGGCCGCAGGTTATTTCATGACCCAGGCGATTCTGGTGCAAGAGGCGGCGCTCAAAAGCCTCGACGAGCAGAACAAGCAACTGACCCAGCAGGTTCAGCGTCTGCAGGCCGAACTGCAATCGGCCAAGGCGCAAAGTGCGGCACCGGCACCAAGCGGCGGCGGTGGTTTCCTGTCGAGCATCTTCGGTGGCAGCCCACGCCCGGCGCCGACCCAGAGCGCCCCGGCGTCCACTGGCGGCTGGCGCGAACCAGCGCCGCAGCAGAATTTTGGTAATCCGGCCCCGCAACAGAATTTCGGCGCACCGCCACCGAACTACGCGCAGCAAGCGGCCCCGGCAGCGGGCAGCAGCTTCCTCGGTGGCGCATTGAAAACCGCTGCGGGTGTGGCGGGCGGCGTGATGCTGGCGCAAGGTATCAGCAGCCTGTTCCACCACAACCAGCAGCCGGAAGAAATTGTTGAGGTAATCAAGGAAGAGCCGGCGCAGGTGGCTGACCAGAGCAACAACGACTGGGGCAACGATCAGCGCATGGCAGGCAATGACCAAGGCGGATTTACCGATACCGACTACAGCGATGACAACTCATCGTTCTTCGATGACGACGATTCCTTTGTCTGACCCCCACATTTCTCAGCTTTGATACCAGACCTGTGGTGAGGGGATTCATCCCCGATGGGCAGCGCAACGACCCCAGAAATGGGACTGCTGCGCAGTCCGTCGGGGATAAATCCCCTCACCACATTCACCATTCGTCAGTAGCACTTCGGCGCCTGCCGGTGTTTATTCGCTGAAACTTCCTCATGGCTGGCATACTGGGCGCCTTTTTCGGGCCAGGCGCCTGATCCCGCTTCGGGCGCTTGCGCGCTCACAGGAACTCCGGTGAAAAAAATCGCAGTGTTCGCCGACGTACAGAACCTCTATTACACCGTGCGTCAGGCCTATGGTTGCCATTTCAACTACGCCGCGCTGTGGGCCGACATCAGCAAGGACGGGCAGATCGTCGAGGCCTACGCCTACGCGATCGACCGTGGTGACAGCAAGCAGCAGCAGTTTCAGCAGATTCTGCGCAACCTCGGTTTCACCGTGAAGCTCAAGCCGTACATCCAGCGCAGCGACGGCTCGGCCAAGGGCGACTGGGACGTGGGCATCACCCTCGACATCATGGACGCCGCCGATCACGTTGACGAAATCGTCCTGGCCTCCGGTGACGGTGACTTCGACATGCTGCTCGAACGCATCATCAGCAAGCACGGCGTGCAAGCCGTAGCCTATGGCGTGCCGGGCCTGACCGCCAACTCGCTGATCCGCGCCGCCAGCCGTTATGTGCCGATCGAAGGCGCGCTGCTGCTGAAGAACTAAGCGACTACTCAAGAATTGAACGGAGTTAAACCCGGTTTGGAACGCATTGCAGTCATCGACTTTGAAACCACCGGCCTCTCGCCGAACAGCAGCTGTCGCGCCACGGAAATCGCCGTGGTCATGCTGGAAAACGGCCGCATCGTCGAGCGTTACCAAAGCCTGATGAACGCTGGCGTGCGAGTCCCCGCATTTATCGAGCAACTGACCGGCATCAGCAACGCCATGCTGCGCACCGCGCCCCCGGCCGAGCGGGTGATGGAAGAGGTCAACGAATTCGTCGGCTGCACGCCACTGGTTGCGCACAACGCTTCGTTCGACCAGAAGTTCTGGGATTTCGAACTGGGGCGGATCAAGCGCACGCGGTTGCAGAACTTTGCCTGTTCGCTACTGCTGGCCCGCCGCTTGATGCCGGCCGCGCCAAACCACAAACTCGGCACCCTCACCACGTTCGCGCGATTGCCGCATACCGGCCAGGCTCACCGGGCCATGGCCGATGCCGAGATGGCGGCCAACCTGATTGCGCATCTGGCTGAAGAGTTGCGCAGCAAGCACGGCGTGCGCGAGCTGTCGCACGACCTGCTGTGCAAATTGCAGAAAGTCCCTGCCGCCAAAGTCACGGAACACTTGCAGCGCTTTCGCTGATTTTCAGGCAAATAAATTACCTGTGGGAGCGGGCTTGCCCGCGATGGCTTACCGTCTGCCACCCAAATTGTTGGATGTGATGGCCTCATCGCGGGCAAGCCCGCTCCCACAGGGGGCATCATCGTCCTCAGGATTTGCCGTTGCCTTCGATCTGCCCCAGCGGCACGCGTTTTTCGATGGCGCTCGACAACACAATCGAGGTCTTGCTGAAGCCGAACTTCGCCACCCGGTTGATCAACTCCTCCAGCTCCGGCATCGAGCCCACCGCGCCCTTCATCATCACGCAGGGATCGCCCGTGACTCGAAAGCACTCGGTGAGTTGCGGGATTTTCACCAGTTCGTCGTAGACCTTTTGACTGCCGTTCTGGTGCAGACGCAATTCGATCATGCACTGGATCGGCAAGCCGATTTTCGACAGGTCGATTTTCGCCTCATACCCGGTAATCACCCCGGCTGCCTCAAGCTTGGCCACGCGTTCGGCGACGGCGGGGGCGGAGAGGTTCACTTTGCGCGCCAGATCGGCGTAGGACGCGCGTCCGTTTTCGAGCAGAGCGCTGAGCAGCATGCGGTCGTATTTGTCCAAGGCTGAACTCCTGAAAATGCCAGACTTTCGAAATCGTGGTTTATCCCGTTGATCTCCGTGCTTTCAAAAGTGTACCGGCGCGATAAACAGGTTTTGTAACTTATTTTTGCTCACCGGCCTTTCTAGAATAATTCATCCGCTACCTCTGACATTCGAGCTGCCCATGCCTGCCTTGCGCCGTTTTTCCTTACCTCTGATCGCCGCGTTTTTTGCGTTGTATGTGATTTGGGGGTCAACCTATCTGGTGATCCGCATCGGCGTTGAGTACTGGCCGCCGCTGATGCTCGGCGGTGTGCGTTTCGTGATCGCGGGGACGTTGATGTACGCCTTCCTGCGCTGGCGCGGGGCACCGGCGCCGACTTGGGCGCAGTGGAAAGCGGCGGGGATCATCGGGATTTTGCTGCTCAGTTTCGGTAACGGCGCGGTCAGTGTTGCCGAGCACACCGGGGTGGCGTCCGGCGTTGCGGCATTGGCGGTGGCGACGGTGCCGCTGTTCACGTTGCTCTGTGGCTATTTCTGGGGGGCGCGCAATACCCGCCTTGAATGGGCCGGGGTGGCGCTGGGGATCATCGGCATCGCCATGCTCAACATGGGCTCCAACCTGCAATCGAGTCCGATGGGCGCGGCGTTGCTGATTTTTGCGGCGGCGACCTGGGCGTTCGGTTCGGTGTGGAGCAAGCACTTGCCGTTGCCGCAAGGGGCGATGGCCAGTGCCGTGGAAATGCTGGTCGGCGGCGTGGCTCTGCTGATCGGCAGTGCGGTGAGTGGCGAACATCTGCAAGCCGTGCCCCCCGTGGAAGGCTGGCTGGCGCTGGCGTACCTGATCTTTTTCGGTTCGATCATCGCCTTCAATTCCTACATGTACTTGCTCAAGCACGTGCGTCCGGCGGCGGCGACCAGTTATGCCTACGTCAACCCGGCGGTGGCGGTGTTGCTGGGGATTGTGTTTGTCGGCGAGACCATCGGGATCGAAGAAGCACTGGCGATGCTGGTGATCATCAGTGCCGTGGTACTGATCGGTCTGCCACAGTGGCGGCGCCCGGCGCAGCCGCTCGTCGTGGAGCCGCCGAAGACAGCCATTCCGACTGAGCAGCGTGTGAATTAGGGTAAACTGCGCGCAATTGCATCCTTGTTTTGCGCAACCGCGCTGATTTTTCCTACGGTACTCCCATGACTTTCGCCTCCCTTGGCCTGATCGAACCCTTGCTGCGCTCCCTCGAGACGCTCGGCTACCAGACCCCGACGCCGGTGCAGGCGCAAGCCATTCCGGCCGTTCTGGCCGGCCGTGACCTGATGGCTGCGGCCCAGACCGGCACTGGCAAGACCGCCGGTTTCGCTTTGCCGCTGTTGCAGTTGCTGACCATGGAAGGGCCGAAAGTCACAGCGAATTCGGCGCGTGCGCTGATTCTGGTGCCGACCCGAGAGTTGGCCGAGCAGGTTCATGAGTCTGTGCGCCAGTACGCCGAAAACCTGCCGTTGCGCACTTATGCGGTGTACGGCGGCGTCAGCATCAACCCACAGATGATGAAACTGCGCGGTGGCGTTGATGTGCTGGTCGCAACGCCCGGTCGCCTGATCGACCTGTTCCGCCAGAACGCGCTGAAACTCGATCAGTTGCAAACTCTGGTGCTGGATGAAGCCGATCGTATGCTCGACCTCGGTTTCTCCGAAGAACTGGCGAACATTTACCGCATGCTGCCGAAGAAGCGCCAGACCCTGCTGTTCTCGGCGACCTTCTCCGACGACATCCGCCTGCTGGCCGGGCAGATGCTCAACGATCCGCTGAGCATCGAAGTCAGCCCGCGCAACGTCGCCGCCAACACCGTCAAACAGTGGATCGTGACGGTGGACAAGAAGCGCAAGGCCGAACTGTTCGTGCACCTGATGCGCAAGAACAAGTGGAAGCAAGTGCTGGTGTTCGCCAAGACCCGCAATGGTGTGGATGCGTTGGTGGAAAAACTTCAGGGCCTGGGCGTGAACGCCGATGGCATCCACGGCGACAAACCGCAGGCAACTCGTCAGCGTGCGCTGGATCGTTTCAAACTCAGTGAAGTGCAGATTCTGGTGGCTACCGACGTGGCGGCCCGTGGTCTGGACATCGAAGATTTGCCGCTGGTGGTCAACTTCGACCTGCCGATCGTGGCTGAGGATTACATCCACCGTATCGGCCGTACTGGCCGTGCCGGTGCGACGGGCGAGGCGATCTCGCTGGTGTGTGCCGATGAAGTGAACATGCTCTCGGCGATCGAGATGCTCACGCGTCAGACGCTGAAGCGTCAGAACGAACCGGACTTCGAACCTGAACACCGCGTGCCGGATACCGACGCCAGCGGTCAGGTGATCAAGAAGCCGAAGAAACCGAAAAAGCCGAAGACGTCTGGCGGTGGTGGCAAGCGCAATTTGGGCAAGTGGGTCGATAGCGGCGAGACGCAGGCGCCGGAGCCTTCGATCAAGCCTGTGCGCAAGGTGCCGGTATTCAACACCGGGCCGCGCAAGCGTAAACCTTAATATTCGCTGCACCTGTAAGGCCGCTATCGCGAGCAGGCTCACTCCTACATTGGAACGCATTCCCCTGTAGGAGTGAGCCTGCTCGCGAAGGGCGCAACGCGGTCTTCAGTCCTTGCGCAACCACTCCAGCATCCCAAAACCCGCAGCCCGCCCGCTGGCAAAACACCCCGTCAGCAGATACCCGCCCGTCGGCGCTTCCCAATCCAGCATCTCACCCGCACAGAACACCCCCGGCAACGCCTTGAGCATCAATCGCTCATCCATCGCTTCGAACGTCACGCCACCGGCGCTGCTGATCGCCTCGTCCAGCGGCCGGGTTTTGATCAACGTCAGCGGCAACGCCTTGATTGCCCGAGCCAACAACGCTGGATCGGCAAAGGTCGCAGCGTCAGTGAGTTCACGCAACAGCGCGGCTTTCACCCCGTCAATCCCGACCTGACTGTGCAGATGCTTGGCCATCGAGCGCGAGCCACGCGGTTTGCTCAACGCAGCCTGCAATTTATCCACAGGTCGGCCCGGCAGCAGATCAATGTGAACAGTGGCTGAGCCATGCACATTGATCGCTTCGCGAATCGGTGCCGACAGCGCGTAGATCAAACTCCCTTCAATGCCGGTCGCGGTGATCACGCATTCGCCCAAGCGCGGAATGTCATCGTTCAAACCGATGGCGATATTTTTCAGCGGCGCCCCGGCGAATTTGCTCACGAGCAATTCGCTCCAGGCTTGCACCTCGAAGCCACAATTGCTCGGCTGTAACGGCGCCAGTCCTACGCCGCGCTGCTCCAGGGGCAGCATCCATGCGCCGTCCGAACCCAGCCGCGACCAACTGCCGCCGCCAAGGGCGAGCAGGGTGGCGTCCGGTTTGAGGGTTATTTCGCCGTCGGGGCTGGCGATGCGCAGTGCGCCGGTTTCATCCCAGCCGAGCCAGCGATGGCGGGTGTGGATAACCACGCCACTTTCGCGCAGGCGTTTGAGCCAGGCGCGCAGCAGCGGGGCGGCTTTCATGTCGGTGGGGAATACACGGCCGGAGCTGCCGATAAACGTCTCGATGCCCAGGTCGTGAATCCAGCGGCACAGCGCGTCGGCATCGAAGCCGCGCAGCAGCGGAGCAATGTGCGGGGCGCGTTCGGCGTAGCGTGAGAGAAATGCCGGATAGGGTTCGGAGTGGGTGATGTTCATGCCGCCGACGCCAGCCAGCAGGAACTTGCGGCCCACCGAGGGCATGCCGTCGTAGAGGTCGACGCGCACTCCGACCTGGCTCAGCACTTCGGCGGCCATCAGGCCGGCGGGGCCACCCCCGATAATGGCGATGTGAGCGGGGAGGGCGGCGGGAGTCTGGGTCATGGCGTGCGCTGCGGTCTGGCGGGATAAGGCGCGCATTCTAACAGCGCAAACCAATGTGAGAGATGGGAGATCCTTGTGGGAGCGAGCCTGCTCGCGAAAGCGCCAGGTCAGTCAGTTAAATCCTGAATGTCCGGACGCCTTCGCGAGCAGGCTCGCTCCCACCGGGGAATTTTCGTGCGTTTCAATAACTGGTTGAAAATTGATCAGCGTGCTGCAGGCCATAGCCAGCATGGCCTGTAGTCCCTTTCGCTCAGGTTATCCACAGGCCGTTCCACAGCGATTGTGGGTAACGCAGCACAACTCAATGACAGCCGTGTGACTGCCAGACCCGCTGCGCGCTGTGATGAAGAATGCCGTGGCGGCGGGCGAGGGCGTGGCGGTCCTTGCTGTAACCGCCGCCAATGACGCCGACCACCGGGATATCGCGACCCAGGCAGTGGCGCATCACGCTTTCATCGCGGGCGGCGACGCCTTCATCGGTCAGTTGCAGATAACCGAGGGCGTCGTCCTTGTGCACATCGACGCCAGCGTCATATAGCACGAGATCCGGTTGATACAGCGGCAGTAAATAGTTGAGCGCGTCGTCCACCACGTTCAAGTAATCGGCGTCGCCCATGCCTTTGGGCAGCGGAATGTCCCAGTCGCTTTCGGCTTTGCGTGCAGGAAAGTTCTTCTCGCAGTGCAGGGAAACGGTGATCGCCTCCGGGGTGTCGTGGAGGATCCGCGCAGTGCCGTCGCCCTGATGCACATCGCAATCGAAGATCAGCACCCGGTTCACCCGGCCGCTTTGCAGCAGATAGTGGCTGATGATCGCCAGGTCATTGAAGATGCAAAACCCGGCCGGGTAGTCGTAATGGGCGTGATGCGTGCCGCCCGCCAAGTGACAGGCCAAACCGTGCTCCAGGGCTTTTTCCGCCGCCAGTATCGAGCCGCCAACCGCGCGGACGGTACGCCGGGCCAATGCTTCGTTCCACGGCAGGCCGAGGCGCCGCTGGTCTTCGCGGGACAACTCGCCGCTCATGTAGCGCTCGATATAACGACGGTCATGGGCGAGGGCGAGGATGTCGTTGGGGCAGATTTCCGGGCGCAGTAGCTCGGCGTCGCTTGTCAGGCCGCTGTCGACCAGGTGATCGCGCAGCAAGCGGAACTTGTCCATGGGAAAGCGGTGATCCGCCGGGAATTCCGGGCTGTAGTCTTCGTGGTAGATCAGCGGCAGTGGCATGGTGATTTCATGTAGGAAACGTAGGAAAGAGTGAAGGATCCTACCAGCGATGTAGACTTGCGGCATGGAAACGGAGGGGCACGATGGAGCCGATACTGGAACTTGAAAGCGCACGCCTGCAGATGCGTCAGTGGCAGGACGAAGATTTGCCGGCATTTGCGGCGATGTGTGCCGATCCGCAGGTGATGCGCTACTTTCCCGCCCCGTTGAGTCGACTGGAAAGCGCCGCGTTGATCGGCCGTGTGCGTGGGCATTTTGCCGAGCACGGTTATGGCCTCTGGGCGCTGGAGCGCAAGGACAGCGGCGAGTTCATCGGTTTCACCGGCCTGGGCGTGGTCGGTTTCGATGCGCCGTTCACCCCGGCGGTGGAAATCGGCTGGCGTCTGGCCAAGGAACATTGGGGCCTCGGTTACGCCAGTGAAGCAGCCTGGACCGCTCTGCGTTGCGGTTTTGATCGGTTGGCGCTGAAGGAGATCGTGGCCTTCACCGCGCAAAGCAATATGCCGTCGGAAAAAGTCATGCAGGCGATCGGCATGCATCACGATCCTGATGAGGATTTTGATCATCCGAAACTCGCCGTCGATCACCCGTTACGAAGACATGTGCTGTACCGCATCACCCGGGAGCAGTGGCTGCAAACCTTGCATGGATAAGCCGACACGGACGTTTACAATGGCCGCCAAATCATTGGCCCGCGCCAGAACCAGAATCGGCCGCCGCAGCCAAGACTGCGCGGCATTGCTTTGTGTGAGGAGAGTCTGAATGAGCCAAGTGTTGGAAGATCTGGTCGATTTGCTGACCCTGGAACCGATCGAAGAAAACCTGTTCCGTGGCCGCAGCCAGGACCTGGGGTTCCGTCAGTTGTTCGGTGGTCAGGTGCTCGGTCAGTCGCTATCGGCGGCCAGTCAGACAGTTGAGGAAGCCCGCCACGTGCATTCCATGCACGGCTATTTCCTGCGTCCCGGCGACGCGAAGTTGCCGGTGGTGTATTCGGTTGACCGCGTGCGTGACGGCGGCAGTTTCAGCACCCGTCGTGTGACGGCGATCCAGAAGGGCCATCCGATCTTCACCTGCAGCGCTTCGTTTCAATACGACGAAGAAGGCTTCGAACATCAGAGCCAGATGCCGGTGGTGGTCGGCCCGGAAAACCTGCCGTCGGAGCTGGAACTGACCCAGCAACGCGCACACCTGATCCCCGAACACATGCGCGAAAAACTGCTGTGTCCGAAACCGATCGAAGTACGCCCGGTCACCGAAAAGGATCCGTACAACCCGCAACCGGCCGATCCGGTGAAGTACGTGTGGTTCCGTGCCGACGGCGCGCTGGCCGACATTCCGGCACTGCACAAATACCTGCTGGCCTACGCTTCGGACTTCGGTCTGCTGACCACCTCGATGCTGCCCCACGGCAAATCGGTCTGGCAGAAAGACATGCAGGTCGCCAGCCTCGATCACGCGTTGTGGTTCCACAACGATTTGCGCGCCGATGACTGGTTGCTCTACGCGATGGACAGTCCATGGGCCGGCAACTCTCGCGGTTTCTCCCGTGGCAGCGTGTACAACCGTGCCGGTCAACTGGTGGCCTCGGTGACTCAGGAAGGTTTGATCCGGCATCGCAAGGATTGGGCATGAGCCTGGCCGAAGTTCGTCATTGGGTGTTCGACATGGACGGCACGCTGACCGTCGCCGTGCATGATTTTGCGGCGATTCGCGTGGCGCTGGCGATCCCGCCCGAGGACGACATCCTCACGCATCTTGCCGCCTTACCGGCGGATGAGTCCGCAGCGAAACATGCCTGGTTGCTGGAGCATGAGCGCGATCTGGCGCTGGGATCGAAACCGGCCGCCGGTGCGGTGGAACTGGTGCGTGACCTGCACTCGCGCGGGTATCGTCTCGGCATTCTGACGCGCAATGCCCGGGAGTTGGCGCACGTCACTCTTGAGGCCATCGGCCTCGCTGACTGCTTTGCGGTAGACGATGTGCTTGGGCGTGATGAAGCGCCGCCGAAACCGCATCCAGGTGGCTTGTTGAAACTGGCCGAGGCCTGGAAAGTGCCGGCCAGTGAGATGGTGATGGTTGGCGATTACCGCTTTGACCTGGATTGCGGGCGAGCGGCGGGGGCGCGGACGGTGCTGGTGAACCTGCCGGATAATCCGTGGCCGGAGCTGACGGATTGGCATGCCCAGGATTGTGTCGAGTTGCGGCGGATGCTTCTGGCCTGAAAACCTGTGTCGCCTGTAATTGCCCCATCGCTGGCGAGCCAGCTCCCACAGTATCTGCGTCGGATGCAATTCTGTACTCGCCTGAGAACCTGTGGGAGCTGGCTTGCCAGCGATGAGGCCGGTTCAGCCCCCACAAGACTTACTGTTCAAACAGAGCCTTTTGCCCCTCCGCCGACGTCAACATCCCATCACCGTTATGCCCGACTCCGGGCACTTCCACCAACCGCTGATTCACCCCTTCCGGATGGCGACGCAGCAAATACCCAAAGTACAGTTTGCCGCGTATCAAGCGGTAAGCGCCTTGGGCCTCGGCCTCACAGCCTTTGTCCAGCGCCGGATGTTGCGGGTCGATGTCCTGCTGCCCAAGCAGATAAATCACCTCGCGCTTGATGTAACTGCTTTCAAGCTGCAACGGCGTTTGCCCACCGGCATACACCGGCATGTCTGACAGCCCGTACTTCCAGCGATTGAAACCCACGCACTTGGCGTGATCGAACGCCACCGGCCGCTGCTCGTTGAAATAAGCGTAGGAGGAAGGATTGGCCACGATGTAACGCAGGCGAATGTTGTTGGCTTTCAGCGCAGGCTGGTCCTTGGCGAGCAGGGCATAACGCTGCACCACCTGGCCGCCGCCGGAGTGGCCGAAAATCACGATCTGCTTCACGTCCGGAAACTGTTTGCGATCACTGACTCGGGCGACGATCGCGTCGAGGGCCGCGTAAGAACTCAACGGATTCGGCCCTGTGGATAACCCACCGCCCATCCATTCGTTGCCTTTCCAGCGCAACAATGTCGCGGGGAGCGAGTACAGGGCGACATCACTTTCATTGAGAAACTGCGGCGCGATCACCAGCGTGTGCGCGGTTTGCCCAGCCAGCTCGGCGGCGCTCTCGGCGCTCTTGCGATAGGTCTCGGCGTTGCGCAAACGGCCATGAATGACGATCAGCACACGTTCGATTTTCTCTGGCGCCGGGCCGATGCCTACCGCCATTTCCCCGGCCTGCAGTTGCAAGCGGCCGGGACTGATCGCGTCGACGCCGGCCGCTTGTGCGGTGCTGCCAATGATCAGTAAAGCCAAAAGCCATTTATGCATTTACAGGTTTTTCGCCGCGAAGGTATCGCACTGGCCGACCTGGCCCTGCGCGAAGCCGGTTTTGAACCAGCGCACCCTTTGCGCCGACGTACCGTGGGTGAACGAGTCCGGTACCACACGGCCCTGACCCTGTTGCTGCAAACGATCATCACCGATGGCGTTGGCGGCGTTCAAGGCTTCTTCGATATCGCCGGGTTCCAGCCAGTTCAGGCGCTTCTGCGCGTTGTAGGCCCAGACACCGGCCAGGCAATCGGCTTGCAGTTCCTGGCGCACCAGTAAGCCACCGTCACCTTCCATCTGCCGACCTTGCTGGCGGGCTGTCTGAATTTTCGCCGAGACACCGAGAAGCGTCTGCACATGGTGTCCGACTTCGTGAGCAATCACGTAGGCCTGAGCGAAATCGCCTGCGGCCTTGAAGCGTTGCGACATTTCCTGAAAGAACGCCATGTCCAGATAGACCTTCTGATCCGCCGGGCAGTAGAACGGCCCGGTGGCGGAGGTGGCCAGACCACAGGCGGAATTGACCCGGTTGCTGAACAGCACCAGGGTCGGATCCTTATATTGCCGGCCGGCCTGCTGGAAAATCGAGCCCCAGGTGTCCTCGGTGTCTCCGAGGATCGAGCGCACAAACTCGGCTTGCTCATCGTTGGCGGGAGGGGCCTGACGGGTTTGCGAAGAAGGCGCCGGTTGCTCGGACATTTGCCCCGTGAGCTGACCGAGAATTTGCAGAGGATCCTGGCCGGTGATCCAGCCGATGCCGACGATCAATAGGATCGCTCCAAGGCTCAGTCCCTTGCCGCCGCCAAACCGCATCCCGCCGCCGCCACCACCGCTATCATCGCCACGGGCATCGACGACGTTGTCACTGCGTCGGCCTTTTTTCCATAGCATGTGGGAATCCTCTATTTGTTGTGGTGATGAGTGTTGCTGGTGTGTGAGTGTGGCGCCAGTCCGGTCGTCCGTCTATTCGTACACTCGACTGGTCGACCGGTAAGAACCTGTAGTGCTCGGTGAATTCCATACAACAGAAGTTTTTTGTGAAGGGTCAAGCGGTTCCAGATTTCGATTTGTGCTGCGAATATTTTAGAATCCACGAAATTTCACTGGGATCACACCATGGCCGGCAGTCAAATCGAACGGGTTTTCAGCGTGCTGGAACACCTCACCAGTGATCCGCGCGGGTTAGCGTTGCAGACCCTGGCCGAGCAGATCGACATCCCGAAAAGTGCAACACACCGCTTGCTCGCCGAGCTGGCCCGGCTGGGTTATGTCCGACAAAACCCGGACACGCTGCGTTATCACTTGTCGACCAAACTGGTGGCGATGGGCTTTCGTTACCTGTCGAGCAGTGGTGCCGACATCGTGCAACCGGTGCTTGATCGCCTGGCTCAGGAAACCGGGGAGTTGGTGCGTCTGGGCGTCATCGAAAGTGATCGCCAGACCTGGATTGCCAAGTCCCAGGGGGCGCGCACCGGGCTGCGCTATGACCCGGATATGGGGCGCGATGCGCCGCTGTTCTATACGGCGTCCGGGCATGCGTGGCTGGCGAGCATGAGCGACGCCGAAGCGTTGTCGCTGGTTGAGCGTCAGGCCGCCGCAGTGCCAGCCGATCTCGGGCCGAATGCACCGCGTTCCAATATCGAATTGCTCGAGCGACTGCGGCTGGCACGCGAACAGGGCTATGCCTGTGTCGAAGAGAGTTCGGCCGTCGGGACATCGGCGATTGCAGCGGTGGTGCGTCATCCTGCCGAGGGACGGGTAATTGGTGTGTTGAGCATTGCCGGGCCCAGTGCGCGAATGCCGGGGGCGAGGCTGCACGAACTGGCGCCGTTGCTGCTGAAGTTTACTGAGGAGTTGTCTGCGGCGAGTCTGGCCTCCGAGTTGTTCGTCTAACCTGTTCGTTGAAGATTCGGTGGGCGTGGGCTCTACGAAAGAAAAAAATAGTGCGTTGATCGCACGCTTTTATGATTACGAGCTGTAAGAATCTGGAACCTGGTTCTAGATTGTTGCTTGAGGGCTTTCCTCGGTTCACTTTTCTTCAGAGATAATCGATGACCGTCAGCACCCCACTCTCCGGAGTCAATCAACCCTTCAAGGGGATTTTGCTGATTGTCGTGGCAACCTTCCTGTTTTCCAGCCATGACGCGCTGTCGAAGTACCTCTCGGGCTTCTATCCGATCGTGATGGTGGTGTGGGCGCGGTATGTGGTGCACACGTTGTTGATGGCGGGGATTTTTCTGCCGCAGTCCGGTCTGCGCGTCCTGCGTACAAAAAAGCCTTTGTGGCAGTTGCTCCGAGCACTTTGCCTGCTGGGCACCAGCCTGTTTTTCACCACGGCGCTGTTGTACATCCCGCTGGCAGAGGCCACGGCGGTGAACTTCCTGGCGCCGGTCTTGGTGACGGCGCTGTCGGTACCGTTGCTCAAGGAGCGGGTAACGCGTGGACAATGGGTTGCGGTGATTTGCGGCTTTGTCGGCGTGCTGATTATTGTCCACCCCGGCGGTGAACTGTTCACGCCGGCCGTGTTGCTGCCGTTCTGCTCGGCGTTGTTTTTCTGCTTCTACCAATTGCTGACACGCAAGCTCGCAGCCATCGACAGCCCGACCACCAGCAACTTCTTTGCCGGGTTGTGCAACACGTTGGTG
Organism: Pseudomonas sp. FW305-7; assembly: GCF_058786735.1. Lineage (NCBI taxonomy): Bacteria > Pseudomonadati > Pseudomonadota > Gammaproteobacteria > Pseudomonadales > Pseudomonadaceae > Pseudomonas > Pseudomonas sp. FW305-7. The sequence continues at coordinate 80,753 of NZ_JBYSZA010000005.1, read as the reverse complement.
ATGAGCGCGCTGGTGCCGTTCTTCTGGCAGGTGCCGACCTTGACTCACGCCGGGCTGATGCTGGCGCTGGGCACTTGCGGGATGACCGCGCATTTGTTTCTGACTCAGGCGTTCCGCCACGCCGCACCGGCATTGTTGGCGCCATTCGGTTATTGCCAGATTGTGTTTGCGGGATTGTTGGGCTGGCTGCTGTTCAATCACACGCCGAGTCTGTTGACGGTGATCGGCATTGCGGTGATCTGTTGCAGCGGCCTGGCGGCGGCGTGGCAGCAGAGCCGCCGCTGAAGCACCGCAACCCCTGTAGGAGTGAGCTTGCTCGCGATGGCAGTCGGTCAGTCGAGACAATGTTGACTGATAAAAAGCCATCGCGAACAGGTTCACTCCTACAGGAGAGGCTGGTGTAGGCAGGTTACTCGGTGACGTTAGGAATCTTGCGCGGCGCCATGAAGTACATCCAGGTCAGTGCGAGGAAGTACATCGCCGGAATCAGCGTGAACAACACCGTGTAGTTGTTGTTGGTGACCGTCAGGATATGGCCGACGATCTGAGTCATGAACATCCCGCCGATCGCTGCGCACATGCCGCCAAAACCGAACACCGTGCTCATCATGTGCTTGGGCGTGTAGTCCATCACCAGGCTCCAGATGTTCGCCGTCCATGCCTGATGCGCACCGATCGCCAGTGAGATGGCAGCCACTGCGACCCACAGATTGGCGGAACCTGCGGCCATGACCACGCCGATGATGCAGCAGGCAAACAGGAACATCGACAGCAGGCGTGCCTTGATCGAGTTCATCCCGCGACCGATCAGGAACGACGACAGAATGCCGCCGCCCACGCTGCCGAAATCGGCGGTGACGTAGATGATGATCAGCGGGATGCCCATCTGGGTCACGTTGATGCCCAGATTGTATTGCTGATTAAGGAACGGCGGCAGCCAGTACAGGTAGAACCAGAACACCGGCGCGGTCAGTGAGTAGGCGAGGGCAAAAGCCCAGGTGCCGCGCATACGGAGGATTTTCGAGAAGGGTACGCGGGCTTGCTCCGGTTCGACCTCTTGCTGGATGTAATCCAGTTCCGATTGTTTGACGCTCGGATGATCTTCCGGGTTGAAGTACTTCAGTCCCCAGAACAACAGCCAGATTCCGCCCAGCGCCGACATGCACAGGAACGCGGCCTGCCAGCCCCACACATGCAGTACCAGAGGCAACAGCATCGGCGTGAACATCGCGCCGACGTTGGTCCCGGCGTTGAAGATGCCGGTGGCGACCGCACGTTCGCCCGCCGGGAACCACAGGCGCGTGGTTTTCACGCAGGCCGGGTAGTTCGCGGCTTCAGTCAGGCCGAGGATAAAGCGGCAGACCATGAAGCCGACCGCCGAGGTCGCCAGACCGTGAGCGCCGGTCGCCAGGCTCCACAACAAGACTGCGCAGAAGAACACGCGTTTGACGCCGACCCGGTCGATCAACCGCCCTTGCAGCACGAAACCGATGGCGTAACCGACCTGAAACCAGAAATTGATGTTGGCGTAATCCATCGCCGTCCAGCTCATTTCCTTGGCGAGGATGGGCTGCATGACGCCGAGCGCGGCGCGGTCGATGTAGTTCAGAGTGGTGGCGAAAAACACCAGCGCCAGCATCCCCCATCGGGTTTTGCCGACCGCCATGGCGCCGCGGATCTTGTCGCCGATGCCACCCGTGGCAGTGCTCATGGCCGGAGCCATGCGGGAAGTCTGTGAAGGAATCATGTGTTCCACCCGTTTTTGGATTTTTTATTTGGTGTGCTTTTTTCTTGCACGCTGCGACCGGTGGTTCAGATCCGGAATCAATGTGCGGTCGATGTTGGGCAGTGGACAAAAAATCGTCAATTCGCCAAACCGCCATTGTGTTCGATAATCGCACGCAAAACTAACCGGGTAGTACACTTTAAATTGCTGCACGAAGGGATGCAGCCAATAATTTCCCCCACGACAAAAACGATCCCCCGCCACACAGCGGCGTAGACCGGGAGTTGAAACATGCAGCGTTCCATTGCCACCGTTTCCTTGAGCGGCACCCTGCCGGAAAAGCTCGAAGCCATTGCCGCCGCCGGGTTCGACGGGGTGGAGATTTTCGAAAACGACCTCCTGTACTACGACGGCAGTCCGCGTGAAATTAAACAGATGTGCGCCGACCTCGGGATCGCCATCACTCTGTTTCAGCCATTCCGCGATTTCGAAGGCTGCCGCCGTGATCGTCTGGCGCGCAACCTTGAACGGGCCGAACGCAAGTTCGATCTGATGCAGGAACTGGGCACCGACCTCGTGCTGGTGTGCAGTAATGCGTCGGCCGACAGCGTTGGCGATCAGCAGATACTCGTCGATGATCTGCGTTTGCTGGCCGAACACGCAGGCGCCCGTGGCTTGCGTATTGGTTACGAAGCGCTGGCCTGGGGTCGGCACGTGAATACTTATCAACAGGTCTGGGACATCGTGCGCCAAGCCGATCACCCAAGCCTAGGTGTGCTGCTCGACAGCTTTCATACCCTGTCGTTGAAGGGCGATCCGCGTGCGATTGCCGACATTCCCGGTGACAAGATTTTCTTCGTGCAAATGGCCGACGCGCCGATTCTGGCCATGGACGTGCTGGAGTGGAGCCGGCATTTCCGCTGTTTCCCGGGGCAGGGCGAATTCGATCTGCCGGGGTTTCTCGCGCCGATCATCCAGAGTGGTTACACCGGGCCGCTGTCGCTGGAAATCTTCAACGACGGTTTCCGCGCCGCACCGCCACGGGCCAACGCTGCCGACGGCTTGCGCTCGCTGTTGTACCTGGAGGAGAAAACCCGGCAACGCCTGGAGCAGGAAGCAACGCCTGTCGCCAACCGCGAAATCCTCTTTGAAACACCGAAGGCCAGCGAATACAACGGCATCGAGTTTCTCGAGTTCGCCGTCGATGAAAGCCTCGGCGCCAAACTGTCGAATTGGCTGGAGCGCCTCGGATTCGTCAAGGCCGGGCAGCACCGCTCCAAGAGTGTGAGCCTGCTGCGCCAGGGCGATATCAACCTGATCCTCAACTCCGAGCCGTATTCGTTTGCGCATAGCTTTTTTGAAGCCCATGGCCCATCGCTGTGCGCGACTGCCGTACGGGTCAACGATAGCGCCAGCGCACTGGCGCGTGCCGTGGCTTATAAAGGCCAACCCTATCGCGGACTGGTCGGCCCCAACGAACTGGAGCTGGCGGCCGTACGTGCGCCGGATGGCAGCCTGATTTATCTGGTGGATGAAGAGGCCGATGTCTACGGCACCGATTTCAATCTGCTCCCAGGCGCGGTAGCCCGTGGTGGTCTCAAGCGCATCGATCACATGGCCATGGCCCTGCCGGCGGACAGCCTCGACAGTTGGGTGCTGTTCTACAAGAGCCTGCTCGATTTCGAGGCCGACGACGAAGTGGTGCTGCCCGACCCGTACGGTCTAGTGAAAAGCCGAGCTTTGCGCAGCCGCGACAGCTCGATCCGCTTGCCGCTGAACATCTCCGAGAACCGCAATACTGCGATTTCTCACGCACTGTCGAGTTATCGCGGCTCCGGAGTGCATCACATCGCCTTCGATTGTGACGACATCTTCGCCGAAGTCAGGCGCGCCAAAGAGGCTGGCGTGCCGCTGCTGGATATCCCGCTGAACTATTACGACGATTTGGCGGCACGCTTCGATTTCGATGACGAATTCCTCAGCGAACTGGCGTATTACAACGTGCTCTATGACCGTGATGCCCAGGGCGGCGAGCTGTTTCATGTGTACACCGAGCCGTTCGAAGGACGCTTCTTCTTCGAGATCATCCAGCGCAAAAACGGTTATGCCGGTTACGGCGCGGCGAACGTCGCGGTACGTCTGGCGGCGATGGCTAAATCTCGCAGTGGCGCGGTACGCCAGGCGAAGTTGTAGGAAATTCGTAAACGCGGGATTAAACACGGGCCGCGCAGCTTCCTTCACTGTGCTGCGCGGCCCATAATCGCCAGCCTGTGCAGTGATGGCCGTGAGCCCGCAATGACAATGACATCAGAACTCCCCGCAGCCCCCGTCGTACCCGCCGTAGAGCCGCGCAAGAGTCGCAAGAACAATCCGGAAAAGACCCGCGAGAACATCCTGCAGGAGGCGATCGTCGAGTTCGTCCAGCAAGGATTGTCGGGCGCCCGCGTCGACGCGATCGCCGAACGCATCCACACCTCCAAGCGCATGATCTATTACTACTTCGGCAGCAAGGAGCAGTTGTACGTCGAAGTGCTGGAGAAGCTTTACGGCGACATTCGCACCACGGAAAACCGTCTGCACCTGGCTGAGCTGCCGCCGGTGGTGGCGATTCGGCGGCTGGTGGAGTTCACCTTCGATCATCACGACCGCAACGTCGATTTCGTGCGGATCGTCTGCATCGAGAACATCCACAATGCCGAATTCGTGAAGCGTTCCGATGCGATCAAGGCGATGAACAACACCATCCTCGATTCACTCGGCGAGATCCTCCGTCGGGGCGCCGAGGAGGGCGTTTTCCGCAGTGGGCTCGACGCGCTGGATGTGCATCTGCTGATCAGCTCCTTCTGCTTCTATCGTGTGTCGAACCGCCACACGTTCAGTGAGATTTTTCAGATTGATCTGCCGGACGAAGGCATCAAGCAGCGCCACCGCGAGATGATTTGCGAGTCGGTGTTGCGGTATCTGCAAGCCTGACGCCACCCCTTGTGGGAGCGAGCAAGCCCGCTGCCACAAGGGAATGAGTTCAGCCCTTCATGCTTTGAAAATGCGCCAGCATCCGCTGCGCATCCGGCACCACGCCGCTGAACAATTCAAACGCCTTCACCGCCTGAAACACCGCCATGTTGCCACCATCCAATGTGCGGCAACCCAATGCGCGGGCATTGCGCAGCAGTTCGGTTTCCAACGGGAAATACACGATCTCCGCCACCCACAATTGCTTGCGCAGCAACTCGACCGGCACCGGCATGCCCGGCAGTTTGGCCATGCCCATCGGCGTAGTGTTCACCAGGCCGTCGGCCTGATTCATTGCACTCGGCAAATCATGCCCGGCCACTGCGCGACCAAAACCGAAATGTTGATTGAGATTGTTCGCCAGGCTTTCGGCGCGATCCGTGTCGACGTCGAAAATACTCAGTTGCTGTACGCCCTCGCTCAACAGCGCGTGGGCCACAGCCGCACCGGCACCGCCAGCGCCCATCTGGACCACGCGCTCACGGGCAACGTCATTCAAGCCACGGCGAAAGCCCTCGGCAAAACCCAGGCAATCGGTGTTGTGGCCGACACGTTTTCCATCTTTCAGCACCACGGTATTGACCGCACCGATGCCACGGGCTTCGGGCGACAGTTCGTCGAGCAGCGGGATGATCGCCTGTTTGCATGGGAAGGTGATGTTCAGGCCGGTGTAGTTCATTCGCTCGGCCGCCAACAGCAAGTCGGGCAGGGCGGTGATGTCCATGCGCAGTTGATCGAGGTCGATCAGGCGATACAGGTAACGCATGCCCTGCGCATCGCCCTCATGTTCATGCAACGAGGGTGTGCGCGAGGCTTGAATGCCGGCGCCGATCAGTCCGGCCAGTATTACCGGTTTGCGGCTCATGCTGCGCGCCCCTTCAGCCGTTGGCTGAAATGTTCCAGGGCCAGGCGATAGCCATGACTGCCGAAGCCGCACATCACTGCAATGGCGATGGCCGAGACGAACGAATGATGCCGGAACGGCTCACGCGCATGGACGTTGGACAGGTGCACTTCGATCACCGGCAACTCACTGGCAACCAACGCGTCGCGGATCGCCACCGAGGTGTGCGTCCACGCCGCCGGGTTGATCACGATCCCTGCACAACGCCCGCGTGCGGCGTGAATCCAGTCGAGCAATTCGCCTTCGTGATTGGTTTGGCGAAACTCCACGGCCAGACCGAATTCTTCGGCAGCGCGGCCGCACAAAGCCGAGATGTCAGCCAGGGTTTCGTGACCGTAAGTCGCCGGTTCACGGGTGCCGAGCAAATTCAGGTTCGGGCCGTTGAGCACCAGAACGATAGGGGGCATGAGGGGTAACTCCACTTATTGTTTTTGGCTTGGGCCGAGGGTTTCAGCCTGTGGAGGTAAAATGTACTAGATGGTTACATTGGTCAATTGAAGCGGATTCAGCCGGGAGTTTTCTGTTCGGTGATCGCACAGCCTTAAATGACCGCGCACAAAAAAGCCGTCAATCACGACGGCTTTTTCGTATCTGGCCTCTGCACTCAGCGTCGGGTCAGCAACACACCCGATTCCATGTGATGCGTCCACGGGAACTGATCGAACAATGCGCAGCGGGTGATGCGGTGCGTATCGTGCAATTGGGCGATGTTGGCCGCCAGGGTTTCCGGGTTGCAGGAGATGTACAGGATGTTGTCGAAACGCCGGGTCAGTTCGCAGGTGTCCGGGTCCATGCCGGCGCGCGGCGGGTCGACGAAGACGCTGCCGAACTCGTAGCTCTTCAGGTCGATGCCGTGCAGGCGACGGAACGGACGCACTTCGTTGAGCGCTTCGGTCAGCTCTTCGGCGGACAAACGCACCAGCGTGACGTTATCCACAGCGTTTTCGCTGAGGTTGCTCAATGCGGCATTAACCGAGGTCTTGCTGATCTCGGTGGCCAGCACTTTGCGCACGCGGGTGGCGAGCGGCAGGGTGAAGTTGCCGTTGCCGCAGTACAGCTCCAGCAGATCGTCAGGGCGATCGCCCAGTGCTTCGTAAGCCCAGTTCAACATCTTCTGGTTCACGGTGCCGTTGGGCTGGGTGAACGCGCCTTCCGGCTGGCGGTAGCTGAAGGTGCGACCGCCGACTTCGAGTTTCTCGACCACGTAATCAAGGCCGAGCACTTCGCGTTTGCCCTTCGAGCGTCCGATGATGCTGACGCCGAGATCCGCCGCAAGCTTCGTCGCCGCTGCATGCCAGTGCTCGTCCAGCGGGCGGTGATAGCACAGGGTGATCATCGCATCGCCGGCCAGCGTGGTCAGAAACTCGACCTGAAACAGCTTGTGGCTCAACGCCGAACTGGCTTGCCACGCTGCCTTGAGCTGCGGCATCAGTTGATTGATGCGCAGGCTGGCAATCGGAAATTCTTCGATGAGGATCGGCGTGCGTTTGTCGTCCTGCGAGAACATCGCGTAATGCCGCTCGCCGGCCTCGCGCCACAGGCGGAATTCGGCACGCAGGCGGAAGTTCTGCAGCGGCGAGTCGAACACGGTCGGCTCTGGCGCATCGAACGGGGCCAGCAGGTCACGCAAACGCGTGACCTTGTCTTCTAGCTGTGCGGCGTAGGCCTGGGAATCGAAAGTCATGCGTTGAACCAACCCAACTTGATCACAAACAGAATCGACAGGATCACCAGCGCCGGGTTCAGCTCACGGGCGCGGCCCGACAGCAGCTTGATCACGGTCCAGGAGATGAAACCGAACGCGATGCCGTTGGCGATCGAATACGTGAACGGCATGGCCAGCGCGGTGACAACGACCGGTGCGGCGACGGTGATGTCGTCCCATTCTATTTCTGCCAGGCCCGACATCATCAATACAGCGACGAACAGCAACGCCGGTGCGGTGGCGAAAGCCGGAACGCTGGCCGCCAGTGGCGAGAAGAACAACGCCAGCAGGAACAGAATCGCCACGACAACAGCGGTCAGCCCGGTACGGCCGCCAGCACTCACGCCGGCAGCGGATTCGATGTAGCTGGTGGTGGTCGAGGTGCCCAGCAGCGAACCGGCCATGGCGGCCGTGCTGTCGGCGATCAGGGCGCGCCCCATTTTCGGCATGTGGCCATCTTTGCCCATCAGGCCGGCGCGCTTGGCAACGCCGATCAGGGTGCCGGAGTTGTCGAACAGGTCGACGAACAGGAAAGCGAAGATCACGCTGACCAGACCGATGTCCAGCGCGCCTTTGATGTCCAGTTGCAGGAATGTCGGGGCCAGCGAAGGTGGCATCGAGGTCACGCCATTGAACGGCGTAAAGCCGAAGGCGATGGACGTGATGGTCACCGCCAGAATGCCGATCAGCACTGCACCGCGCACTTTCAGCGCTTCGAGGGCGACGATCAGGGCGAAACCGAGGGTGGCGAGGATCGGTGCCGGCGCTTTCAGGTCACCGAGGCCGACCATGGTCGCCGGGTTGCTCACCACGATGTCGGCGTTGTGCAGGGCGATCAGCGCCAGGAACAGGCCGATACCGGCGGCAATCGCCGAGCGCAGCGGCAACGGGATGCTGTTGATGATCCATTCGCGGATGCGGAAGATCGACAGCAGGAAGAAGCATACGGCCGAGATGAACACCGCGCCCAGCGCCACTTGCCAGGTGTGGCCCATGTGCAGCACGACGGTGTAAGTGAAGAAGGCGTTCAGGCCCATGCCCGGAGCGAGGGCGATCGGGTAGTTGGCGATCAGGCCCATGACCGTGGAGCCGATGGCGGCTGCCAGACAGGTGGCGACGAACACCGCGCCCTTGTCCATGCCGGTCTCGCCGAGAATGCTCGGGTTGACGAACAGAATGTAGGCCATGGCCAGGAAAGTCGTGATGCCCGCGAGAATCTCGGTGCGCACGTTGGTGTTATGTGCCTTGAGTTGAAACAGCCTTTCCAGCATGTCTGCTCCCCGTGGCGCGCGTGGCGCCGTGAATGTATCGACCTCAACAGCAAAGCACAGACCGTCGCAAGCGCCTGGAAAATTGTGGTGGGCCGGAAAAAGCCGCGCATCATACCAGCAGCGTGAGGAATATGGCGGTTGTTGGTGTCGATCGTCGTCGAAGTTTTGCACTGCGGCCAACTGCGCCATACTGCGCGCAGTTTTTTTCAGGATGGGCAACGCATGAGCAAGCGCTGGATGACGGCTTTCGGATTGATCGCAGGGCTGATGACGGGAGCCTCTGCTGCGTTCGCGGCATCGGCGCCACCATTGACCGAGGTGAAGGTGATCAAGGTGCAATCGTCGGCCTGTGGCCTGGAAGACATTGCTGATAACCAGGCGCAAACCCAGTGCAATCACAGCGGACCGAGCATCAAGGTCTACGTGCTGGAAGTCGGCTATGGCCAGAGCCAGCCGCACGCCACGCTGGACGGCTTCGAAGTGAATGGCACGCGCTCCCCGGTGTGCGCCTTCGATAACGGCAACCTGACCGAATGCACACCCGGCAGCAAAACCGTTGGCTCCCTCTATACCTTCGATATGGCAGGCAAGCAGGAAGGGACTTTCAGCTTCAGCAACACCTCGATCAACGCCCCGCGCAACACCCTGTCGACGCAGCTTTACATCAAGTAACGGCTGCACCCGAACGGTCGCGGGCAAAGCTGACTACGCTTTAAAGATCAACCAGCGGAAATCGCCCATGACCTTTAGAGCCCTGATTACCCTCGCCGAGGGCATCGATGATCTGCAAAGCGTGACCCTGATCGATGTGTTGCGCCGCGCCGGCATCGAAGTGGTGGCGGCGAGTATTGAAGGACGCCGCATGCTGACCTGCGCACGCGGTACTCGCTTGACCGCCGACGGCATGCTGGTCGATGTGCTGGCGCAAACCTTCGACCTGATCGTCCTGCCCGGCGGGGCTGTCGGTTCACAACACCTGGCGGCGCATCAACCTCTGCAGCAACTGCTCAAGGACCAGGCCAGCGCCGGACGCCTGTTCGCCGCCATCGCCGAAGCCCCCGCGCTCGCCCTGCAAGCCTTCGGCGTATTGCGCCAGCGGCGCATGACCTGCCTGCCGAGTGCCAGCCATCAACTCTCCGGTTGTACGTTTGTTGATCAACCGGTGGTGGTCGACGGCAACTGCATCACCGCCCAAGGCTCAGGCGCCGCACTGGCGTTTGCGCTGGCGCTGGTGGAGCAACTTGGCGGCAAGGCCTTGCGGGCGAAAGTGGCGGGGGAGTTGCTGGTTTGAAGGGTTCAGGCGTGCGCGGCGATAGGTTCAATCGCCGGTTGCTCCCGATGTTCCGCTTGCCACAGATCGTAGTCGGTTTGAACACCTAACCAAACGCGTGCCTTGCCTATGCCTGCTCGCTCCAGCCGCACGGCCAGATCCGGGCTGATCGGCGCATGCCCATGCAATACACGGGAAAGATGCGGGCGAGCGAAGCCGAGGTGCCGTGCCAGTTCGGTCACGCTGATGCCAAGCTCGGGCAAGACATCCAGCAGCAGTGTTTCACCGGGGTGTGGCGGGTTGTGCATGGGCATGAGCCTGCCTCCTGTCAGTGGTAGTCCAGATAATCGACCAGTTCGATGTCCGAACCGACAAAACGAAAGATAACCCGCCAGTTGCCTGAAACACTGAGCGACCAGTATGTCGACAGCTCTCCCTTCAGTGGATGCAAACGCCAGCCTGGAAGATCAAGATCTGCGGGGAGCGCTGCGCGATCCATGAATTGCAGCATGCGCGCTAACCGTTTTGCGTGATCGGCGCGAATTCCGCGAGTCGAACCTGTTTCATAGAAGCCACGAAGGCCTTTGTGCTGAAAGGATTTGATCATGCCAGCGAGTGTAAGGCGATACATTACACTCGATGCGGTATCTATGTACCGCACCTTTTCGATTAATTTGTGTTGGTGTGCTGTATCGGTAAACGAAAACTAAGCCTTCGCCTCTTCGACCAACTCTGTCATTCGGTCTCGTCTTGCCAGCGTCGGGAACAACTTGATCCACGTTCCCGTCACCACCAGCGTACCGATGCCGCCCATTACCACCGCCGGTACGGTGCCGAACCAGTGAGCGGTGAGGCCGGATTCGAATTCGCCCAACTGGTTCGAGGCGCCGATGAACAAGCCGTTGACCGCGCTGACCCGGCCGCGCATTTCGTCCGGGGTTTCCAGTTGTACGAAGGAGGCGCGGATCACCATGCTGATCATGTCCGCCGCGCCGAGCACCACCAGCACCGCCAACGAGAACCAGAACGAGGTCGACAGGCCGAATGCAATGGTTGCGACGCCAAAGATGCCGACCGCAGTGAACATTACCCGGCCGACGTTGCGCTCTACAGCAAACCGCGCCAGAAACAGTGACATTCCCAATGCACCGACTGCCGGTGCCGAGCGCAGCAGGCCCAGGCCCCAGGGGCCCGTCAGCAGAATGTCTTTGGCGAATACCGGCAACAGCGCGGTGGCGCCACCGAGCAGCACCGCGAACAGGTCCAGCGAAATCGCCCCGAGGATGTCCGGGCGGCTGCGAATGAAGCGGATCCCTGCCAGCAGCGAATCCAGCGTGGCTTTGCCTTTGTTCAAAGGTGTCTGCCGCGCCGGCAGGTTGAGCATCAGCGAGCAGGCAATCACATAGAGAAGCACCGTCGGGCCATAGACCCAGACGCTGCCGAATGCGTAGAGCAACCCGCCCAGGGCTGGCGCCACGATGGTCGCCGATTGTTGTGCCGATTGCGCTGCCGCGACGGCTCGCGGGAATAGCGCAGTGGGCACAATGCTTGGCAGCAGCGCTTGAGTGGTGGGCATTTCAAACGACCGCGCCGCGCCGAGCAGGAAGGCGAGGATGAAGATCATTTCCCGGGTGACGTGATCGGTGGCACTGCCAATGGCCAGTGCCAGGGCGATCAATGCCTGCAATGACTGACAGATTGCTGCGACTTTGCGTCGGTCGTAGCGGTCGGCGACATGCCCGGTGTGCAGCATGAACAGCACACGCGGGGCGAATTCCACCAAGCCGACCAGACCCAGGTCGAGCACGTTGCCGGTCAGTTGGTAGAGGTTCCAGCCAATCGCCACGGTGAGCATCTGAAAACCGCTGGCGGTGAAGATCCGGGCGAACCAGAACGCAAGGAAGGGGCGATGGTGACGTAACAGCAAAGGCTCTTGGCTGGGCATCTGAAGGCAGGTCTGGCTCGGGGGAGAATCGCGAGGTTATCACCAGTCTGTAACAGGAAGTTGCTATGACAAAAAATTTAGTTAGCCAGACATCGATTTTTCCTGCCTGTGAGATTTCCCTTGTGGTGAGGGGATTTATCCCCGATGGGCCGCGAAGCGGCCCCGATAGCATTCAACTCAGCTCTTTCAGATGAATAACGGGGTCGGATTTGCGACTGCTGCGCAGCCGATCGGGGATGAATTCCCTTGCCACAGGGGACTTCATTCATCTGACAAATGTATTTCAGAGCCTTGCAGCTGCAATGAGGCAACTTGTCACGCGGCAAACGACCACGCGGTTCTTCGTCGCAAATGGGACTACTCTTTCAACGTTGCTTGATCCAGATCAAGACCCCAGAAGGAATTGATCCGGTGGCCCGTTGGCCAGACTCCCTGCGTTGCGATGGTTGTTTAAAAAGAACGAATCAGAATTCGCCGCACTCCATATCCGTGGGGGCAGTGGGTGCAGGCCTCCGGGCCCGCAACCGGTATTACCTGACAGAGGAAGCCATATGTTCGGTTTAGAGGCACTCGATCTCGCCCGAATTCAGTTCGCGTTCACCATCTCGTTCCACATCCTGTTCCCGGCCATCACCATCGGTCTGGCGAGTTACCTTGCGGTACTCGAAGGCCTGTGGCTGAAAACCCGTAACGACACCTACCGTGACCTCTACCACTTCTGGTCGAAGATCTTCGCCGTCAACTTCGGCATGGGCGTGGTGTCCGGGTTGGTCATGGCCTATCAGTTCGGCACCAACTGGAGCCGATTCTCGGACTTCGCCGGTTCTGTCACCGGGCCTTTGCTGACTTATGAAGTGCTCACGGCGTTCTTCCTCGAGGCCGGTTTCCTTGGGGTCATGCTGTTTGGCTGGAACAAGGTCGGGCGCGGCCTGCACTTTTTCTCCACGGTGATGGTGGCCATCGGCACGCTGATTTCGACCTTCTGGATTCTCGCCTCCAACAGCTGGATGCAAACCCCGCAGGGCTTCGAGATCATCAACGGCCAAGTGATTCCGACCGACTGGCTGGCGATCATCTTCAACCCGTCGTTCCCTTATCGCCTGATGCACATGGCGACTGCAGCGTTTGTCGCCACGGCGTTCTTTGTCGGGTCGTCAGCGGCCTGGCACCTGCTGCGTGGCAAGGACAACCCGGCGATCCGCACCATGCTGTCGATGGCGATGTGGATGGCGTTGATTGTCGCGCCGATTCAAGCCGTCATCGGTGACTTCCACGGCCTCAATACCCTCGAGCATCAACCGGCGAAAATCGCCGCGATCGAAGGCCACTGGGAAAACAAGGGCGATGAGGCGACGCCGCTGATCCTGTTCGGCTGGCCGGACATGAAAGAGGAAAGAACCAAATTCGCCGTGGAAATTCCGTATCTCGGCAGCCTGATCCTGACCCACTCACTGGACAAGCAGGTACCGGCGCTCAAGGAGTTTCCGCCAGAAGACCGGCCGAATTCGACCATCGTGTTCTGGTCGTTCCGGATCATGGTCGGCCTCGGTTTCCTGATGATCTTCACCGGTCTTTGGAGTTTGTGGCTGCGTAAACGCGACACCCTCTACACCTCGCGTCCGTTCCTGTACCTGGCGCTGTGGATGGGGCCGTCCGGCCTGATCGCGATTCTTGCCGGCTGGTTCACCACGGAAATCGGTCGTCAGCCGTGGGTGGTCTACGGGTTGATGCGTACAGCGGATGCCTCCTCCAACCATAGCTTCATGCAGATGAGCATCACCCTGATCATGTTTGTGGTGGTGTATTTCGCCCTGTTCGGTGCGGGCCTCGGTTACATGATGCGTCTGGTGCGCAAAGGGCCGAAGATCAGCGAAGGCGCAGAAACGCCGGAAGGTGGCCCGGGCAAAAAACGCACGCCGGCCCGTCCGTTGTCCGCTGCCGACGATTCGGCCGATGCCGACCACGGCGACGACGTCACCCTGACCAAGGAGATTTGACTCATGGGTATTGATCTTCCGCTGATCTGGGCCGTGATCATCATCTTCGGCATCATGATGTACGTGGTCATGGACGGCTTCGACCTGGGGATCGGGATTCTCTTCCCGTTCATCCCGGGCAAGGTTGACCGTGACGTAATGATGAACACCGTCGCCCCGGTCTGGGACGGCAATGAAACCTGGCTGGTACTCGGCGGCGCGGCCTTGTTCGGTGCGTTCCCACTGGCGTATTCGGTGGTGCTGTCGGCGTTGTACCTGCCGCTGATCTTCATGCTGATCGGTTTGATTTTCCGTGGCGTGGCGTTCGAGTTCCGCTTCAAGGCCAAGGACGACAAGCGTCACCTGTGGGACAAGGCGTTTATCGGCGGTTCGGTGGCCGCAACGTTCTTCCAGGGCGTGGCCCTCGGTGCGTTCATCGACGGTTTGCCGGTGGTCAATCGGCAATACGCCGGTGGCTCGCTGGACTGGCTGACTCCGTTCACCCTGTTCTGCGGCGCTGCGCTAGTGGTGGCGTATGCCTTGCTCGGCTGTACCTGGCTGATCATGAAGACCGAAGGCAAGCTGCAAGAGCAGATGCACAATCTGGCGCGGCCCTTGGCCTTTGTGCTGCTGGCGGTGATCGGTGTGGTCAGCCTGTGGACCCCGCTGGCGCACCCGGAAATCGCCACACGCTGGTTCAGCATGCCGAATCTGTTCTGGTTCATGCCGGTGCCGATTCTGGTATTGGTGACGATGTATGGTCTGATTCGCGCCGTCGCGCGCAATGCCAACTACATGCCGTTCCTGTTGACCCTGGTGCTGATTTTCCTCGGCTACAGCGGTCTGGGCATCAGTCTGTGGCCGAACATCGTGCCGCCGTCGATCTCGATCTGGGACGCTGCCGCGCCGCCGCAAAGCCAGGGCTTCATGCTGGTGGGCACGTTATTCATCATTCCGTTCATCCTGGGTTACACCTTCTGGAGCTACTACGTGTTCCGCGGCAAGGTCACCCATGAAGACGGTTATCACTGAACCTGTGGCAGCGGGCTTGCTCCGGGCGGCGTTCCGACGATGGCGTCGGCTGCGACGCCCGCTCTGAATGAGGATCGAAACAATGACCGGCAAACATTCCCTGCACGACATTGAAGAAGCCGAAAAAAAACCGCTGTGGCAGCGGCTCGGCTGGTTGGCGTTGATCTGGGCAGGCAGTGTCGGCGTGCTGTTTATCGCCGCCAGCCTGATGCGCATGTTCATGAATGCGGCAGGCTTGACCACTCATTGAATCACCCCGTCCCCGGCGCCTTCGGGTACGGATTTGAAACCCTCCGCATGGAGGGTTTTTTTTGCCCGCAGGTTACTTGCGCGCTTTGAGGACCACGAATTTCGGGGTGGCCGCCACTTGCTCGACGCCTCGGAACAGCCGAGCCAGTTTGCTGTGATAACCCAGATGACGGTTGCCGACGATATACAACGCACCGCCTACCACCAGCGCTTCGCGCGCCTGCTGGAACATGCGCCAGGCCAGGAAATCGCCGACCACTTGCTGTTGATGGAACGGCGGATTGCACAGCACCACGTCCAGCGATTGTGGCTCCTGACCGGCCAGACCATCCCCGGCACGCACAATCACTTCGCGATCACCGAGCGCGGCACGCCAGTTTTCAGCAGCCGATTGCACGGCCATGAATGATTCGTCGACCAGCGTGTACTGCGCATCCGGATTTTGCAGGGCGCTGGCAATCGCCAGTACACCATTGCCGCAGCCCAGGTCGGCGACTCGTGCGCCGCCAAGATTCTTCGGTAAATGCGGGAGAAAGGCGCGGGTGCCGATGTCCAGTCCCTCGCGGCAGAACACATTGGCGTGGTTGAGCAGTTCGATGGCTGGCGTGTCGAGGCGATAGCGGGTCGGGTAGGGCGACACCGCCGCGGCTTTCGCCTCTGGGGTGGCAATCAGCAAGCGGGCTTTTTTCACCGCCAGTGAGGCCTGAACCGGACCGATATAGCGCTCCAGCAAATCGCCAGCGGCGCGCGGTAAATGCTTGATCATCGCCGCCGCAATCACTTCAGCGCCGGGCGCCAACTGCCCTTGCAGCCGAATCAGTTGTTCTTCCAGCAAAGCGAGGGTTTTCGGAACGCGGATCAGTACGCGGTCGAACGGCCCGAGCAACGGCTCGCTGGCCGGGATCCCGCGAATGGCGTCGAATGCCTGGCCATTGCGCAGCAGGTTTTTTTCCAGCCCCTGAAAGCCCAGAAACGAATCGCCGCTGCTGGTGACGTCAACCTTGCCCAGCAAACTGGCGGCCAGCGCACCGAAGCTGTCGTTGAGCACCAATACCCGCGTGTCGGTCGTCGGTTGCTGCGCAGCCAGATGATTGAGCAGGTATTCGTCGGCGGCATCGAAAGCTTGCAGCGGTTCGTTCTGCTGTTCGGGCTGGCGGATCAGGTCGAGTTGGGCAAAGGGCGTATCGAGCAAAGGCATGGGGCGGGGACTCAGGGTAATCGACGGGTGTCCCGCAGCCTTGGTGTCGTGCGGCGGAACCGACCGAGTGGACTGCGGCGTGGGGAAATCACGCCATCACTCAGGAAGGCCACAAATGGTACGTTTTTTTTCAGCGAAATACCCGCAGGTTTTCAGGCGTCAACCAAGACATCGGTCAGATAATTCCGGCTCTGGCAGCCGCGATGACGGCGGAAATCTTGTTGCAGACGTTGAGCTTCTCGATCACGTTTTGCACGTGGTAGTTCACGGTGCGTTCGCTCAGGCTGAGGATCTTGGAGATCTCATAGGCCGTCTTTCCGCCGGCGGACAATTGCATGATTTCCAGTTCTCGTGACGAAAGTTTTGGCTGCCGGGGTTTGGCAGGTTGCTTGGGTAAGGTCCGGGCGAACAGTTCGCTGAGGTGGCTGGCGGCGTAAAAGATGTAGCCAAAATGCTCATACAACTCCAGGGGGCTGATCGGGCAATGCCTGCGTGCGAGGCTGAGAATGCAGCACAAGCCGCTTTCCTCGTGATGGAAAGATTGCGACCAGCCATGTTGCAGACCCTGTTGCTTCAAGCCTTGCCATAGTTGTGGGGCATTTGAGAATGCCTTTTCATTCCAGACGATGGGGATCATTGAATGATTGCAGTGTGCTATTACGGGATCAATTTGATTGAAGTTGTCTTTTTCATATTTTTGATTCCAGTCTTGAGGGTAGTTGTTGATTTGCAAGGCGTTTAATTGCGTGACCTGCCCGGGCGAAGTAACCGATATCGCACAAAAGTTAAAACCCAGATTTTCGGCAAATCTGAGCAATATCGGATATGCCGAATCTATACCTTTGGCGAAAGTCAGTTGCTTTAACTGCGACTCCTTCCACGTTTCCATTACCAAAGCTCCATGCGATAACTGGGGTGCTTTTTTGGATCCAACCGGATCCGCACGCCAACGAGTGTAGGACCTTTCCTACGTATTGTTTTGATTTTTTTGCACTTGAATGGAGTAAAAACTGAATAACTAGTTCTTAAGTACATATTGTTTTTATATGGGGTGTGACATCTTTTACAAAGTTTTACTTATTAGTCATGAATGTCATAGTTTTGTACAGGATTTACAAGCACGAAATACGTGCTGAATGCCATTACAAATCGGTGGTATTTAAGCGCGTGGCTTTGCGGGAAACTGGTGGCAACCGTTGAATGGAGTGCCCTATGACAGCCAGTACAGAGAAATTCACCCGGCAGACCCTCGTGGCCATACAACCCTTGACCCCCAGCCTGTTCACCTTGCGTACAACCCGCGACGCGGGATTTCGTTTTCGGGCGGGTCAGTTCGCTCGACTCGGCGTGACCAGGGCCGATGGCAGCACCGTGTGGCGTGCCTACTCCATGGTGTCATCTCCCTTCGATGAATTTCTTGAGTTCTTTTCCATTGTGGTGCCCGGGGGCGAGTTCACCAGTGAGCTGAGTCGGCTTGAGGTTGGCGACTCGCTGCTGGTCGATCGCCAGGCGTTCGGCTATCTGACCCTTGATCGTTTCGTCGACGGTCGCGATTTATGGCTATTGTCCACAGGCACAGGGGTGGCGCCTTTCCTGTCGATCCTGCAGGACTTCGAGGTGTGGGAGAAATTCCAGCGCATCATCCTTGTGTACAGCGTCAGAGAGGCGCGCGAACTTGCCTACCAGACACTGATCGCCGAACTGGCGCAGCGTGATTACCTCGCCGAGCACATTCACAAACTGCAGTTCATTGCCACTGTCACCCGCGAGCAACACCCGGATGCGCTGCATGGCCGAATCACCACGCTGATCGAGAACGGTGAATTGGAGCGTGCTGCTGGCGTTGAGCTGACTGCCGAACACTCGCGGGTCATGTTGTGCGGTAACCCGCAAATGATCGACGACACTCGCGCGCTGTTGAAAAAGCGCCACATGAGCCTCAGCCTGACCCGCAGGCCTGGCCAGGTCGCGGTAGAAAACTACTGGTAAACAAACGGCGCCCACAGGCGCCGTTTTTTATCGTGCGATGGGTTCAGGGCCGGGTGTTCTGGGCCTTGAGCAGATCGCGGATCTCGCCCAGCAATTCTTCTTCTTTGGTTGGCACCGGTGGCAGGGTAGGCGCCACGGCTTCTTCGCGTTTCAGGCGGTTGATGGCTTTGACGCCCATGAAGATCGCGAAAGCGACGATCACAAAATCAAGGATGCTCTGGATGAACTTGCCGTAAGCCAGCATCACCGCAGGGGCATTGCCTTCGGCGGCTTTCAGCGTAATGGCCAGATCGCTGAAGTCGACGCCGCCGATCAGCAGACCGATTGGCGGCATGATCACA
Source organism: Pseudomonas sp. FW305-7 (assembly GCF_058786735.1). Lineage (NCBI taxonomy): Bacteria > Pseudomonadati > Pseudomonadota > Gammaproteobacteria > Pseudomonadales > Pseudomonadaceae > Pseudomonas > Pseudomonas sp. FW305-7. Next base: position 62,135 of record NZ_JBYSZA010000005.1, on the reverse strand, counting down.
TCACCGACAAAGGACGAAACGATTTTGCCGAACGCGGCACCGATGATGATACCGACGGCCATGTCGACCACATTGCCTTTGACCGCGAAGGCCTTGAACTCGCTAAGCACGCCCATAGGTTATTTCCTTGTTACAGATGAGTTTTGGTGTACGCAGTGTAAATCAGCAAAACGCGTCCTGCGCGAAACACCTTCTTACAATGCCCGTTTTTATCGACACACTAATCGACGATTAGTTTGCAAAGTGCCACTAATCGCGCGCGAAATACGCCGTAACCTGCTGATCGGAAAGCCAAATTTTTCAATCATGGGGTTACGTTCTTTCTATTTATGTTCGACGGCACAGGCCTCTAGCCTTGGTGTGGCGCACCTGGATGCGCCCAAAAAAACCAGAGGATCCTGATATGAATTCCGCTCTTGGACTGGGGGCTTTTCCCCATCGCCGTACGATTGGCTTACTCACCGCCAGCCTGCTGACCTTCTCCGTGCAGGCCGCTCCCCTGACCCGCGATAACGGTGCAGCAGTTGGCGACAACCAGAACTCGCAAACCGCAGGTGCCAATGGCCCGGTGCTGCTGCAGGATGTGCAACTGATCCAGAAACTGCAGCGTTTCGACCGCGAGCGCATCCCGGAGCGCGTGGTTCACGCCCGTGGCACCGGCGCCCATGGCACTTTCACCGCGACCAATGACCTTGGCGACCTGAGCAAGGCCAAGGTCTTTGCCGCCGGCCAGAGCACGCCTGTATTCGTGCGGTTTTCCGCCGTGGTGCATGGCAACCACTCTCCGGAAACCCTGCGGGACCCGCGTGGTTTCGCCACCAAGTTCTACACCGCCGATGGCAACTGGGACCTGGTCGGCAACAATTTTCCGACCTTCTTTATTCGTGATGCAATCAAGTTCCCGGACATGGTGCATGCGTTCAAACCCGACCCGCGCACTAACCTGGATGACGACTCGCGCCGCTTCGACTTCTTCTCTCACGTACCGGAAGCCACGCGTACGCTGACCGAGTTGTATTCCAATTCGGGAACTCCAGCCAGTTATCGAGAGATGGATGGCAATGGTGTACATGCTTACAAGTTGGTGAATGCCAAAGGCGAAATTCACTATGTGAAGTTTCACTGGAAGAGTTTGCAGGGAATTAACAACTTAACGCCAAAACAAGTCGTCAAGGTTCAAGGGCAAGATTACAGTCACATGACGACGGATTTGGTCACTAATATCAATAAGGGTAACTTCCCGAAATGGGACTTGTACGTTCAAGTGCTGAAGCCACAAGATTTGTCGAAGTTTGATTTCGATCCACTGGATGCGACAAAGATCTGGCCGGGTATTCCAGAGCGAAAAGTTGGACAAATGGTGTTGAAACGTAATCCGGCAAACGTCTTTCAGGAGACGGAGCAAGTTGCGATGGCACCTTCCAATGTTGTGCCAGGCATCGAGCCTTCGGAAGACCGTCTGTTGCAAGGTCGGGTGTTCTCTTACGCCGATACGCAAATGTATCGCCTGGGCGCCAACGCCCTGCAATTGCCGATCAATGCGCCGAAAGTTGCGGTGAACAATGGCAATCAGGATGGTGCGATGAACGTGGGCGCGAGCAGCTCCGGGGTGAACTATCAGCCGAGCCGTGTACAACCGCGTGAAGAAACGCAAACCGCTCGTTACAGCCAGTCGGCGCTGTCGGGCAGCACTCAGCAAGCGAAGATCCAGCGTGAACAGAACTTCAAGCAGGCCGGTGATCTGTATCGCTCGTTCAGCAAAAAGGAACGCCGCGATCTGATCGACAGCTTCGGTGGCTCGCTGGCCAGCACCGATAACGAGAGCAAGCACATCATCCTGTCCTTCCTTTATAAGGCCGATCCGGAATATGGCACCGGCGTGACCGAGGTGGCCAGGGGTGACCTCAGCCGAGTCAAGGCACTGGCGGCCAAACTGGTCGACTGATTCGAGGCTCATGCGATGCGGGGCCTGACTCAGGCCCCGTTTCGCTCAAGGAGATCGCTGATGCGTATCTGTCTTTTAATGTTGGCCGGTTGTTTGTCATTCAACGCGTGGGCGGCACCTGATGCGCAGAGCCCCGACGCTATCAGACTTCAGTTGCAAAACTACTATTTCGACGCTGCCCGGCGTGGTGATGTGCCGATGCTCGAGACCTTTATCGAATCGGGTTACTCCCTCGACACTCGCGATGACAAGGGTTACACCGCGCTGATTCTGGCGGCGTATCACGGGCAGGCACCAGCGGTGGAACGATTGCTCGCCGCCGGGGCCGACGCTTGTGCTCAGGATCAACGCGGTAACACGGCGTTGATGGGCGCGATTTTCAAGGGTGAGTTACAGATTGCCCGACGCTTGATGGCCACCGATTGCAGCCCCGACCAACGTAACGCTGCCGGTCAGACGGCCGCTATGTATGCCGGTCTGTTCAAGCGACTGGAGTTGCTCGACGCCCTCAAGGCCAAAGGTGCCGACCTGGATGCGCAAGATCCGCTGGGCAACAGCGCCGCGCGTCTGGCCAACGGGGAAATCCGTACTGCTGCGCCGCGCTGATTGGCGGCACGTGCGTTATCATCGCGGTTTTTGTCGGGGGTTCTGATGGCCAAGGCCAAGCGCATGTACGGCTGCACCGAGTGCGGCGCAACCTTTCCCAAGTGGGCCGGCCAGTGTGGCGAGTGCGGTGCCTGGAACACCCTCACTGAAACCATGATCGAGAGCGGCGGCGCCACCGGCCGCACCGGTTGGGCCGGGCAACAGGCGCAGATCAAGACCCTGGCCGAAGTCAGCATCGAGGAGATTCCACGTTTTTCCACCGCGTCCGGTGAACTCGATCGCGTGCTCGGCGGTGGTCTGGTGGATGGTTCGGTGGTGCTGATCGGCGGTGATCCGGGGATCGGCAAGTCGACGATCCTGTTGCAGACCCTGTGCAATCTCGCCAAGAGCATGCCAGCGCTGTACGTCACCGGCGAGGAATCCCAACAGCAGGTGGCCATGCGCGCCCGTCGCCTCGGCTTGCCGCAGGACCAGTTGCGGGTGATGACCGAGACCTGTATCGAAACCATCATCGCCACCGCCCGTCAGGAAAAGCCCAAGGTGATGGTGATCGACTCGATCCAGACAATCTTCACTGAACAACTGCAATCGGCGCCGGGCGGCGTTTCCCAAGTGCGCGAAAGTGCGGCGTTGCTGGTGCGTTATGCCAAGCAAAGCGGCACAGCGATTTTCCTTGTTGGTCACGTCACCAAGGAAGGCGCGCTGGCGGGCCCGCGCGTGCTGGAACACATGGTCGATACCGTGCTGTATTTCGAAGGCGAATCCGACGGACGTTTGCGTTTGCTGCGGGCGGTGAAAAACCGTTTCGGTGCGGTCAACGAGCTGGGTGTGTTCGGCATGACGGACAAAGGCCTGAAGGAGGTCTCCAATCCTTCGGCAATTTTCCTTACCCGTGCTCAGGAAGAAGTCCCGGGCAGCGTGGTGATGGCAACGTGGGAGGGCACGCGACCGATGCTGGTGGAGGTGCAGGCACTGGTCGATGACAGCCACTTGGCCAACCCGCGTCGGGTGACGCTGGGGCTGGATCAGAATCGTCTGGCAATGTTGCTCGCGGTTTTACACCGTCATGGTGGCATTCCGACCCACGATCAGGACGTGTTCCTCAATGTGGTCGGCGGGGTGAAGGTGCTGGAAACCGCATCCGACCTGGCGTTGATGGCGGCCGTGATGTCGAGCCTGCGCAATCGGCCATTGCCCCATGATCTGCTGGTGTTTGGCGAAGTCGGCTTGTCCGGCGAGGTGCGCCCGGTGCCGAGCGGTCAGGAGCGTTTGAAAGAAGCAGCCAAGCATGGCTTCAAACGGGCGATCGTACCCAAGGGCAATGCGCCAAAAGAAGCACCTGCGGGCTTGCAGATCATCGCTGTCACCCGCCTCGAACAAGCCCTCGACGCGCTCTTCGAATAAAAAACTGTCTTCTGGTGAATTCTGTGGCGAGGGGATTTATCCCCGATGGCTGCGCAGCAGCCCATTTTTTGGGGCCGCTACGCGACCATCGGGGATAAATCCCCTCGCCACAGAGCCCGCCTCAGGGCATTGATTTGTGTTGGCACTAGATTTCGATCAGGGCGCCAAGTTCGCGTTCCAGCTCGGCTTCGTCAGCCAGATTGAGTTCAATCAACCGCCGCAAGCGTTGGATCGAATCAAGAGAAATGTGCTGGCAGACGAAGCCGAGCTGTCCGTGATCATCGTGTTTAAGCTGCGCATCCATTTCGATATGGACGTCTTCACTCAGATGGATGTCGACATGGAAAGTGTTCTCGGCAATGCCCAGCCATGGCTCAGGCTTCTCGATCAACAGTCCCTTGAGTGACAGATCGATCAGCTTCACCTGCCAGATATATTCACCCTGGCGTAATTCGGTTCTGGCATCGAACGCAATTCGTTTGAAGCGTCGACGATTTGCAGGGTGCTCGCTCATGGCGCAATCCTCCTGAAGGTTTGCTGACTATAGACCCCGCAAGCGGGGGCGAGCCAACCAGTAAAGCGTCTAGACCAATGTCGGGGTATGGCCTTTGGCGCCGTAAGCGCTAAACTCGGGGTGGCTGTCTTTCTTGTCCACCCTGGCTGGAATAATAAAATGAAAAATAATAATAGCCTGCTACGCCACTTACCCTGGCTAGTGCTGGCAATCGTAGGAGCGTGCGCCCTGGGCGTAGTGGCATTGCGCCGAGGCGAGGCGATCAACGCCTTGTGGATTGTGGTCGCTGCCGTGGCCATCTATCTGGTTGCGTACCGTTACTACAGCCTGTTCATCGCAAACAATGTGATGCAGCTCGATCCGCGTCGGGCCACCCCCGCCGTGCTCAACAATGACGGTCTGGACTACGTTCCGACCAACAAACACATTCTCTTCGGTCACCACTTCGCAGCGATTGCTGGCGCGGGACCTCTGGTCGGCCCGGTACTGGCGGCGCAGATGGGTTACTTGCCCGGCACGCTGTGGCTGATTGCCGGCGTGGTGCTGGCGGGCGCGGTGCAGGACTTCATGGTTCTGTTCATGTCGACCCGTCGCAACGGCCGTTCCCTGGGCGATATGGTGCGTGAAGAAATGGGCCGGGTCCCCGGCACCATTGCCCTGTTCGGCTGCTTCCTGATCATGATCATCATCCTCGCGGTGCTGGCGCTGATCGTGGTCAAGGCACTGGCCGAGAGCCCGTGGGGCATCTTCACCGTGATGGCAACCATCCCGATCGCGATGTTCATGGGCATATACATGCGCTACATCCGTCCGGGCCGCATTGGCGAGATCTCCGTGGTCGGCGTGTTGCTGCTGCTGGGTTCGATCTGGCTGGGTGGGCAGATTGCCGCTGATCCGGTGTGGGCCAAGGCCTTCACTTTCACCGGTGTGCAAATTACCTGGATGCTGGTCGGCTACGGTTTCGTCGCTGCGTCGCTACCGGTCTGGCTGATTCTGGCGCCGCGTGACTACCTCTCCACCTTCCTGAAAATCGGCACCATCATCGCTCTGGCGATCGGCATTCTGGTGACCATGCCCGAACTGAAAATGCCCGCGCTGACCCAGTTCGTCGACGGCACCGGCCCGGTGTGGAAGGGCGGCCTGTTCCCGTTCCTGTTCATCACCATCGCTTGCGGTGCGGTGTCCGGGTTCCACGCGCTGATTTCTTCGGGCACCACGCCGAAGCTGCTGGATAACGAAACCAACGCCCGTTACATCGGTTACGGCGGCATGCTGATGGAGTCGTTCGTCGCCATCATGGCCATGGTCGCTGCCTCGGTGATCGAGCCTGGCGTGTACTTCGCCATGAACAGCCCGGCCGCCGTCGTCGGCAGTGATGTGGTGTCTGTTGCGCAAGTGGTTTCCAGTTGGGGCTTTGCGATTACGCCGGAAGCGCTGCAAGCCGTAGCGCATGACATCGGTGAAACCACCATCCTGGCCCGTGCCGGTGGTGCGCCGACCCTGGCGGTCGGTATCGCGCAGATCCTGCACAGTGTCCTGCCGGGTGAAAACACCATGGCGTTCTGGTACCACTTCGCGATCCTGTTCGAAGCGCTGTTTATCCTGACTGCGGTAGACGCCGGCACCCGTGCCGGGCGTTTCATGTTGCAGGATCTGCTCGGCTCTTTCGTTCCGGCGCTGAAACGTACCGAATCGTGGACCGCCAACCTGATCGCCACCGCCGGTTGTGTGGCGATGTGGGGCTGGCTGCTGTACCAAGGCGTGATCGACCCACTGGGCGGTATCAACACCCTGTGGCCACTGTTCGGTATCTCCAACCAGATGCTCGCCGGTATCGCGCTGATGCTCGGCACCGTGGTCCTGATCAAAATGAAGCGTCAGCGCTACATTTGGGTCACTCTGCTGCCAGCCACCTGGCTGCTGATCTGCACCACGACTGCAGGCTTCATCAAACTGTTCGACGCCAACCCGGCGATCGGCTTCCTGTCGCTGGCCAAGAAATACAGCGATGCGCTGGCCAATGGTCAGGTGTTGGCACCGGCAAAAAGCGTTGAGCAGATGCAGCACGTGATCTTCAACGCTTACACCAACGCAACGCTGACCGCGCTGTTCCTGTTTGTGGTGTTCAGCATCCTGTTCTATGCACTCAAGGTCGGCATCGCCGCCTGGGGCAAAAAAGAGCGTACGGACAAAGAATCGCCATTCCAGGCTCTGCCGGATGCGTAACCAGAGGATTGCAGCATGTTCAATGACCTGAGTCGCCTCGGTAAATACCTCGGTCAGGCTGCGCGCCTGATGGTCGGCATGCCTGACTACGACACCTACGTCGAGCATATGCAAACCAAGCACCCGGACAAACCGGTGATGAGCTATGAGATGTTCTTTCGCGAACGTCAGGAAGCCCGTTACGGTGGCAAGGGTGGGCCGAAGTGCTGTTGAGCTGACAGCCTTCGGTTGATGCAATCCCCCTGTGGGAGCGGGCTTACTCGCGAAAGCGGTGTGTCATCGAGCAATGATGTCGACTGACACGACCCCTTCGCGAGCAGGCTCGCTCCCACATTTGTTTTTGTGTTTCTTTCAGGAGATCGTGTTTTGTCTTCTCCCATACCTGTAACGGTACTCAGCGGTTTCCTCGGCGCGGGCAAGACCACCTTGCTGCGCCATCTGTTGAAAGCCGAGCACGGCCTGAAAATCGCCGTGATCGAAAACGAATTCAGCGACGCCGGTATCGACACCCAGTTGTTGGGCGACGAGCCGGTGCAAGTCATGACGTTGGCCAACGGCTGCGTCTGCTGCACCATCCACACTGATCTGACCAAAGCCCTGTACTTGCTGCTCGAAAGGCTGGACAGCGGCGAAATTGCCTTTGATCGCCTGGTGATCGAATGCACCGGCCTGGCCGATCCGGCGCCAGTGGCGCAGACCTTCTTTATCGACGAAGAATTGCGCGAGCGTTATCTGCTCGACGGCATCATCACGCTGGTCGATGCCGCGCACGCCGAGCATCATCTGACCCAGACCATCGCCCAGGCGCAGATTGGTTTCGCCGACCGCTTGCTAGTAAGCAAGACCGATCTGGTCGACGAAGCCGCATTCACGGCGTTGAGCGAGCGTCTGACCCGAATCAACCGCCGCGCGCCGATCCGCGTGGTCCAGCACGGCAACATCGATCTGGCCGAACTGCTCGACGTACGTGGCTTCAATCTCAATGCCGACCTTGGCGGCGGGTTGAGCCTGCGGCCGGTGAGCAAAGCACCGTCCATCGATCGCATCTCCAGTCTGGTGCTGCGCACCGATCAGCCGCTGGATATCGATCAGCTCAGCGAGTTCATGAATGAATTGCTGGAAGAGCACGGCAAGCAATTGCTGCGTTACAAGGGCGTGCTGAACATTGCCGGGGAAGATCGGCGGTTGGTATTCCAAGGCGTTCTGAAGTTGTACGGCTTCGACTGGGACACCGAGTGGGCCGAGGGTGAGGTGCGGGAAAGTGTGATTGTGTTTATTGCCGATGATCTGCCGGAAGAGAAAATTCGGGCGGGGTTTGCGCGGGTAGCGGCGGGCTGAGGGCTGCTCGGTGCCCGTGATGACGCCATCGCGGGCAAGCCCGCTCCCACAGTTCTAGCGGTGGGCTCGAACCCTGTGGGAGCTGGCTTGCCAGCGATAGCGATTTACCCGGCAACACAATGCCCAAGGGGTGAACTCAGCAGGGCTTGCTCCAGATGATCCAGATGCCGATTCATCAGCAACCCGGCCTTGGCAGCATCGCCACATTCCATCGCCTCGACAATCGCCACATGCTCCTGCCACGCGCAACAGCTGTGCGTGTTCCGCGAACTCCTTGCAATTGCCAGCGACGTCAGCGGCACCAGACTTCGCAGAAAATGCGCCAACGGTGCATTTCCTGCCATCTGCGCCAATTGCAGATGAAACTCCCCCGACAAGCGAATGGCCGCGCCACGCCGATCCTGCTCGACGGCCTGACGCTCACGTTCGATCAAGGCGCGCAGGCGCTTGAGCCCTTCAACCGACGGCCGCTGACAAGCCAGCCGCACCAGCGTGCTTTCGGCAAGTCGCCGGGCATGCAACGTCTGCCTTGTGTGCTCCGCGTCCAGCTCGGCAACGCGTGGCCTGTGATTGGCGCGCAGCACGATGATGTGCTCATGTGCCAACTGCGTCAGCGCCCGCCGCACATCTGCGCGGCTGACACCGAACATCTGCTTGAGGCTCTCTTCGGTGAAGCGGCTGGCGGGTGCGATACGTTGTTCCAGAATTGCATCGAACAGCCGTGGATACAGATCCTCCACCGGCGCTCGCAGGCGGGAGAAGGGCAGGGCAGTCGACATCTGGCGGTTGTGCGACGGCGTGGCAAGACTGTTCATGGCCGGTCTCCAGTGTGAAGAAATTCAGTTGCTCAAGTTGTCTTCCGGAATGTTCAGCTCGATGCCCATGCGCTGACCTTCGCGCAGAATGTGCCGGCGCATTTCGGCGCTGGCCTGGGCGCTGTTCTTGCTGCGGATTGCACGCACTACGGCTTCGTTTTCTTCGAGGCGTTCGGCGAGGTGTTCCGGGGAGTTGCGCAGCACTTCGGCGCTCTGCTTGAGGGCATTGCTGGTCTGCTGCACCACGCTCTGGAAAATCGGGTTCGAGGTCAGGGTGAACAGTTCCTCATGGAACGCGATGTAGGCGCTGACCCCGGCTTCGCTGTCGCCCGCGTCGAGGGCTTCGCGCATGTCCATCAAGGTCAGGCGCAACTGGCCGACTTCCTTGCTGCTGATCGACTGTGCAACCAGGCCGACGATGAACGGTTCAAGGGTATAACGCAGTTGCAGCACGTCTTCGAGGCTGGCGCCGGCCACTGCGCTGTCGTGGCTTTGGCTGTCGCTCAGTTGCGCGTCGAGCACCACCACGCCTTTGCCCGGCATCGAGCGGACGAGGCCGAGGGTTTCCAGGACGATCACCGCTTCGCGCAGGCTTGGGCGGCTGATGCCCAGTTGTTCGGCCAATTCGCGCTGACCCGGCAGCATGTCGCCGGAGCGCCACTGACCACGGGCCAATGCCGCGCGGAGTTTTTCTACGACTGAGTTGACGACGGTTGATGTGGTTATCACTGGTCTAGCTCCATGTGCCTGCGAGAGACGCCGCAAGCCAGATCAAAAGATCACAGCCAGCGGCCATCCCGGCAGGGTTGAAAATCAGAACTCTTGCTGGTGCGCCGGAGTTGCTGTTTTACGCGGCTGAAAGGTGTAGCCCTGCTGGCCGCTCAGTACTTTGTTGGCTCGTTGTACGTCGATGTCTTTTTCCCAACGGGCGATGGCCACGGTGGCGACGCAGTTGCCGATCAGGTTAGTCAGTGCCCGGCCGATGCCCATGAACCAGTCCACCGCCAGCACCAGCACCAGACCGACCACCGGAATCGCCGGGATCGCCGTCAGCGTCGCCGCGAGAATCACCAGCGCCGAACCGGGAATCCCGTGGGCGCCTTTGGAAGTGATCAGTGACACCAGCAGAATCGTCAGCAGGTCGGTCATGGCCAGCGGCGTGCCGGTCGCGTTGGCGATGAACACGATGGCCAGGGTGAGGTAGATCGAGAAACCGTCGAGGTTGAACGAGTAGCCCGTGGGGATCACCAGGCCGACGGTCGAGCTGCCGATACCCAAGTGTTCAAGTTTGCGCATGATCTGCGGCAGCACGGCATCGGAGGACGCGGTGCCCATGACGATCAGCAATTCTTCGCGCAGATATTTCAGCAGCGGCCACATGCGCAGGCCGGAGGCGCGCATCACCAGACCGAGAATCACGCTGACGAACGCGATGCAGGTCAGATAAAACAGGCCGACCAGACTGCCCAGATGTTGCAGCGAGTCGAGGCCATATTTGCTGGTGGTGAAGGCGATGGCGCCGAATACGCCGATTGGCGCCAGACGCACGATCATGCCCATGATCCGGAAGATCACGTGGCTCAGTTCGTTGATCAGTCGCGAGATGCCCGACGCCGCTTCACCGACCAGATTCAACGCACTGCCGAACAGCACCGAAAACAGCAGCACTTGCAGGATGTTGTTGTCGGCAAATGCGCCGATCACCGAAGTCGGGATCAGATCCATCAGGAACTGCGTGGTGGTGTGCATGTGTTGACCGCGCTCGGCGATGTCGCCCATGTCGGCGGCGGACAGCTGCTCCAGATGGATATTCGCGCCGCTGCCGATGCCGGTGCTGAAGGCGAATACCAGGCCGATCACCAGCGCGATGGTGGTCAACACTTCAAAATAGATCACCGATTTGAGACCGATCCGGCCAACCTTCTTCAGATCGCCCGCGCCACTGATGCCGCTGACCACCACGCAGAACACGATCAGGCCGATGAGCATCTTGATCAGTTTGATGAAACCGTCGCCGAGCGGTTTGAGCTGGGCCGAGTATTCAGGAAGGGTCAGCCCGCAGACGATGCCGAGCATCAGTCCGAGAACCACTTGGAGGAAGATTGAACGGGAGCACCATCTGAGCATGGGAGGAATCCTGGTCGGTGTCCTGGCTGCCGTGCGCTTGGCGCATCAGATTCAGGACTTAATTATTGTGGTCTTACCGGTATGTCCAGTGCGGGTGCAGTCTAGGCGCTGTTTTTTCGAGATCGCAAGTGAAAAATGACGAATTGGCATGACCGGTCTGACCAGTTGTGCGGTAAGTCCCATTCTTGAGCGGTTCAAGCGTTTGAAAAAATTCAGGCGAAAAAAAACCGGCCAATCACTTGGCCGGTTTTTCATGCTGCAGATTTAACGTCGCAATTACGCGCCGTATACCGGCAGTTTCTTGCAGATGGCTTTGACTTTCTCACGAACGGCGTCGATCACCGCTTCGTTGTTCAGGTCTGCCAGGATGTCGCAGATCCAGCCGGCCAGCTCTTTGCACTCGGCTTGCTTGAAGCCGCGAGTGGTCACAGCCGGGGTACCGAAACGCAGGCCGGAAGTAACGAACGGCGAGCGTGGATCGTTTGGCACGGAGTTTTTGTTCACGGTGATGAACGCTTTGCCCAGAGCGGCGTCGGCGTCTTTACCGGAGATGTCCTGCTTGATCAGCGACAGCAGGAACAGGTGGTTTTTGGTACCGCCCGAAACCACGTCGAAACCGCGCTCGATGAACACTTCGGCCATGGCCTGGGCGTTCAGCACCACTTGTTCCTGGTAGGCCTTGAACTCAGGCTGCAGCGCTTCCTTGAAGCAGATCGCTTTAGCGGCGATCACGTGCTCCAGCGGACCGCCCTGGGCGCCCGGGAATACCGCGGAGTTCAGCTTCTTCTCGATCTCGGCGTTGGCGCGCGCCAGGATCAGGCCGCCACGTGGACCGCGCAGGGTCTTGTGCGTGGTGGTGGTCACGACGTCAGCGAAAGGCACCGGGTTCGGGTAGACGCCAGCGGCGACCAGACCGGCTACGTGAGCCATGTCGACGAACAGGTAGGCACCGACTTTGTCAGCAATGGCGCGGAAACGCGGGAAGTCCAGGATCTGCGAGTAGGCAGAGAAACCGGCCACGATCATTTTCGGCTTGTGCTCAACCGCCAGACGCTCGACTTCGTCGTAGTCGATCAGGCCGTTGGCGTCGATGCCGTACTGCACGGCGTTGTACAGCTTGCCGGAGGAGGAAACGCTGGCGCCGTGGGTCAGGTGACCACCGTGGGCCAGGCTCATGCCCAGGATGGTGTCGCCACCTTGCAGCAGGGCCAGGTAAACAGCGGCGTTGGCTTGCGAACCGGCGTGCGGCTGAACGTTGGCGTAATCGGCGCCGAACAGCTCTTTGGCGCGGTCGATGGCCAGTTGCTCAACAACGTCGACGAACTCGCAACCACCGTAGTAACGCTTGCCCGGGTAGCCTTCGGCGTACTTGTTGGTCAGAACCGAGCCTTGAGCCTCCATCACCGCTGGGCTGGTGTAGTTTTCCGAAGCGATCAGCTCGATGTGTTCTTCCTGGCGCTGAGCTTCTTGCTCCATGGCGGCAAAAAGATCGGCGTCGTACTTGGCAATAGTCAAATCACGGCTGAACATGGCGGTCCTCAAGGATCGGGGGCAGAAAAGGGGGGCATTCTAACCCAATGGGTTTTGGATGGCATATGAAACGACATCATGTCGCAGACAAGTGGCGTTCATGACAGATGTGCGGTGCTTTTGCTGGCCCCATCGCTGGCAAGCCAGCTCCCACAGTAATCGAGGCAGGCCTGCGATTTTGTGATCGACATCAATTCCTGTGGGAGCGAGCCTGCTCGCGAAGGCCGCACCGCAGATGTTCAGTCGAACATGAAGAGCGCGTCATTGCTGAACTGCGCCTCGAACCGGCTCGCCGGCATCGGCCGCCCGAACAGATACCCCTGAACCTCATCGCAACCATGCTCACGCAGGAAGTCCAGTTGCTCATGGGTTTCCACGCCTTCAGCGATTACCGCCAGATTCAGGCTGTGGGCCATGGCGATGATTGCCCGGGCGATCTGCGCGTCCTGCTCACCGGACGGCAGGCCGTCGACGAAGGTGCGGTCGATCTTCAGCACGTCGATCGGGAATTGCTTGAGGTAGTTCAGCGATGAGTAACCGGTGCCAAAGTCGTCGACCGCAATGCTCAGGCCAAGGTTTTTCAGGCCGGCGAGAATCTGCATCGCTTCGCTGACTTCACGCATCAAAATACTTTCAGTCAGTTCCAGCTCCAGGCACGCCGGCGGCAGGCCGGTTTCGCGCAGGATCGTGGCGATTCGCGTGCCGAGCTGGCCGTCGGAGAACTGCCTGGCGGAAATGTTTACCGACACCTTCGGCACGCGCACTCGGTTCTGGTGCCAGGTCTTGAGCTGACGGCAAGCCTCGCTGATCACCCAGTCGCCGACGTCCACCACCAGCCCGAGCTCTTCCAGCACCGGAATGAAATCCCCCGGCGGCACCAGCCCTCGACGCGGATGGCGCCAGCGCAGCAAGGCTTCGGCGCCGGTCAGGCGTTTGCCGTCGCCGCTGAACTGCGGCTGGTAATACAGGACGAATTCGTTCTGCTCCAGGGCGTGGCGCAGGTCGCTTTCGAGTTCCAGGCGTTCGAGCGCACTGGCGTTCATGTCGGCCTGATAGAACTGGAAGTTGTTCTTGCCGCGCTCCTTGGCGTGGTACATCGCGGTGTCGGCGTTCTTCATCAACTGGCTGAGTTCGTTGCCATCTTGCGGGCTCAGGGCGATGCCGATGCTCGCGGTGACGAAGAACTCGCGACTTTCCAGTACGAATGGACGCACGAGGCTGGCGAGAATCTGCTCGGCGACATGAATCGCCCGGTTCAGCGCCATCTCGCGGCTGGAGCGGTGTTGCAGGAGCAAGGTGAACTCATCGCCGCCCATGCGCGCCACGGTGTCGTCATCATCGACGCAGGCCAGCAGGCGCGTGGCCATGTCTTTCAACATGCGGTCGCCGGCGGCATGGCCGAGGGAATCGTTGATCGGTTTGAAGCGGTCGAGGTCAAGGAACATCAGCACCACCCACGACTTCTGCCGTTCGGCCGATTGCAGCGCGGTGTGCAGGCGATCCTGGAACAGCGTGCGGTTGGGCAGGTGGGTCAGGGCGTCGTAATAGGCGAGGCGATGGATGCGCTGCTCGCTGGCCTTGCGCTCGCTGATGTCGCTGAAGAAACACACGTAACTGGCCAGGTCGCCTTCGTCGTCGAGCACGGCGGTGATGCCGACCCACGCCGGATAATGCTCGCCGTTACGGCGCTTGAGCCAGACTTCGCCTTCCCAGGTGTTGTGCAAGTGCAATTGCTTGAGCACGTAGCGCAGGTGCGCGTCCTGCTGTTCGTCGACGGTGAGCATGTTCGGCAACTGGTCGAGCACCTCGCTCACCGCGTAACCGCTGACCCTGCTGAACGCTTCGTTGGCCTGGACGATATAACCGGCCGGGTCGGTGATCAGAATCGCCGAGGTCGAGTGTTCGAACACCGTGGCGGCCATGCGCAGGTCTTTCTCGGCGCGGCGTTGCTGGCTGATGTCGCGACCGACACCGAGCACGCCTTCAAACGCACCGTGTTCATCCCAAACCAACACCAGACGCAGTTCGATCGGGATCTTGCGGCCGTCGGCGCGCAGGCAGTCGAACAGGAACAGTTGCGTCTGCACTTGATTGCGCAACAGCGCCAGTTGCTCGGGTTTGTCCAGCGCCTTGCTGACCCGATCCATCAAGCTGTAGATGCCACTCAGTTGCTGCGGATTGGCGATGGTCGATTGCCAGCCGTTCTGGAAAATCCACTCGGCGTCGTAGCCCAGCACCGCCTGCACCGAGGGGCTGACGTAGTTCAGCGAGAGCTTGCTGTCGGTGGAGAAAATCACGTCACTGATGCTTTCGGCGAGCATGCGGTAGCGCTGCTCGCTGTCGCGCAGCGATTCGCTGGCCTCGATCTGTTCGGTGATGTCCTTGGCCACGCCGATGATGCGCGTGACCTGATCGTGCTTGTCGCGCGCCAGTGCCTGTTCACGGATGTCGAAGCGCCGCCACTCGCCATCGCGATGACGGAAACGTAACTGACATTGCAGCAACTGACTGTAACCGGCGTGGCGCTGCATCTGCCGCGAGCGGTGGTAGTAATCGGCGTCTTCCGGGTGCAGGAGAATTTCCCAGAAGTATTCGCCCATCTGATGCAATTCGGAGCGGTTGTAACCGAGGGTCTGGCCGAGGTGGTGGTTGCTGAAAATCATCCGCTGGCTGATCACATCTTGCACGTACAGGTGATCCGGCACGGTACGCACCACGTCCGACCAGAAGCCTTCGCGCTCCAGCAGCGACAACTCGACCAGCTTGCGGCTGGTGATGTCGTTGATGCTGAGGATTACCGCTTTGTAGTCATGCTGTTCGGTGGGCAGGCGCAGGACCATCCACAGGTGCTGGTCGCGACCGTTGATGTCCGGCAGTTTGATTTCCAGTTCCAGCTGCTTTTGCTGCTGGAGCACGGCGTCGAGCACCTGGTTGCCAATCGCGCAGTGACGGTGCGGATGACCGTCGATCAACAGTTGCCAGGCGTGCTCGCAGGAATTGACGTTGAGCAGTTGCAGCGCCACCTGATTGACCTCGGTGACGCGCAGCTCCTGAAGTAATTGCTGGCGCTGCTGCGGTTGGTCGAGCCAGGCCTTGAGCTGATCGCTGGTCTGGATCTGCGCACGTTCGAAAACCTGTTTCAGTCCGGACAAATCAAGTACGCAAAGGGCAACACCGGTGCCCTCGAAAATGTCCTGATAACGTCGACGCCCTTCATGCACCTGGCGCTGACGGCGGCGCATGTTCAGCAAGGCGATCACCGGCAGCATCGAGAAGGCCAGGCCCAGCAGGCATTTGCCGATGAACGCCGGCAGCAGTTCTTCGAGCACACGCTGGCGGTCGAACAGCCCGCGCAATTGCCAATCGCTGCTGCTCAGCGGCACGGTGAGCACGGTGTTGGCCAGATCGTCAGGGCTGAGGACGCCGGGTTTGGCCGACGGCAGGGCTTCGTCGCGACTGATGATCTGGTGGTTGATGCGGTTTTCCACCAGCCACAACGGGCGCAGTCCGGTTTCACTCTGTTTGGTCAGTGAATCAAAGAACGTCGGTGTCAGGCGCAAGGCCCAATAACCACGGGTGCTGCCACTGGCCTGGTGGAGTAACAGATGCACCGTCGAACCGTCGTCGGCGTTACTGAAGTAATGCGCCTGGGCATGGCTGCGCCGCACCAGTTCGGTGAGGTAGACGGCGTCGGAGCTGTCGGCGGCGCTGTCGCTGATGATTTTGCCGGAGGGGCTGAGTAACGCCAGACTGCGCAAGTCCGGTAACGATTGCTGGAGCTTGCGTAGCAATTGCTGCTGTTCGTCGGCCGATTGCGGTTGTTCGACGATCGGTAGCAGATTGAGGGCGATTTGCGCGTTCAGCGCCATGTTCAGGCTGACCTGCGAGGCGAGGTCGGCGGTGTAGTCGATGGTGTACTGGCGCTGGTTTTTCTGGGTTTCGCGCAGTTGGTCAAGCAGTTGCCAGAACAGCAACGCCAATAGCAAAAGCACGAGCGTCGCCAGCGCACCCTTTAATGTGCCGCGCAGGGGCGAGCCGGTCCCCGGATTGGACGCGCTCACAGAAGCTGGCGGGGTAACGTTGGACAAGCTGTAATCCTGCGGTTTGGCTGGACTGGCGCGACGTGCACTATAAGCCGGACGCCCGAAGGGCGGCTAGCATGCCTTGAGTTGTGGCGAAGTGCCAGCCCCTCGCGGCTGGACTGCCTTCCGTCATTAAGGTAGCTTTGCCGGTTACGCGGGAGCGTTCCAGCTCCTAGACTCAGGTTTTTTTAGCGCGCACGCCTTGATGGCCAACAAGTGATCAAGTGAACGACGCGCATCGGCCTGGCCGGGCATCGCCTGCGCTCCAATCATTCATCTGTCACTGACCCAAGGTTCTCCATGGCTCAATACGTCTTCACCATGCATCGGCTGGGCAAAGTTGTTCCGCCGAAGCGGGAAATCCTCAAAAACATTTCGCTGTCCTTCTTCCCCGGCGCCAAGATCGGCGTACTCGGCCTCAACGGTTCGGGTAAGTCCACGCTGCTGAAAATCATGGCCGGCGTCGACACCGAGTTCGAGGGCGAAGCCCGTCCGATGCCGGACCTGAACATCGGTTATCTGCCGCAAGAGCCACAACTTGATCCGACCAAGACCGTGCGTGAAGTGGTTGAGGAAGCGGTCAGCGTGATCAAGGATGCGCAAGCGCGTCTGGACGAGGTCTACGCGGCTTACGCCGATCCGGATGCCGACTTCGACAAACTCGCCGCCGAGCAGGCCAAACTCGAAGCGATCCTGCAGGCCAGCGACGGTCACAACCTTGAGCGCCAACTGGAAGTCGCCGCCGATGCGCTGCGTCTGCCGGCCTGGGACGCCAAAGTAGAACATCTGTCGGGTGGTGAGAAGCGTCGTGTGGCCCTGTGCCGCCTGCTGCTGTCCGCCCCGGACATGCTGCTGCTCGACGAACCGACCAACCACTTGGACGCCGATTCCGTTGCGTGGCTGGAGCACTTCCTGCACGACTTCCCGGGCACCGTGGTAGCGATCACGCACGACCGTTACTTCCTCGACAACGTCGCCGGCTGGATTCTCGAACTCGACCGCGGCGCGGGCATTCCATACGAAGGCAACTACTCGGGTTGGCTTGAAGCCAAGTCCGATCGTCTGGCCGCTGAATCCAAGCAGCAGTCGGCGCACGAAAAAGCCATGAAGGAAGAACTGGAGTGGGTGCGCAAAGGCGCCAAAGCCCGCCAGTCGAAATCCAAGGCACGTCTGCAACGCTTCGAAGAAATGCAATCGCAGGAATTCCAGAAGCGTTCGGAAACCAACGAGATCTACATCCCGGCCGGTCCACGCCTGGGCGACAAGGTCATCGAATTCAAGAACGTCACCAAGGGCTACGGCGATCGCGTGTTGATCGACAACCTGTCGTTCTCCATGCCTAAAGGCGCCATCGTCGGCGTGATCGGCGGTAACGGTGCCGGTAAGTCGACCCTGTTCCGCATGCTGATGGGCAAGGAACAACCGGATTCGGGCAGCATCGAAGTCGGCGAAACCGTGCAACTGGCCTGCGTCGATCAGAGCCGCGATGACCTGGATGGCAGCAAGACTGTGTTCCAGCAGATCTCCGACGGTTCCGACCAGATTCGCATCGGCAACTACGAGATCCCGTCGCGTACCTATGTCGGTCGCTTCAACTTCAAGGGCGGCGACCAGCAGAAGTTCGTCAAGGACCTGTCCGGTGGTGAGCGCGGTCGTCTGCACCTGGCGCTGACCCTGAAGGAGGGCGGCAACGTCCTGCTGCTCGACGAACCGTCCAACGACCTCGACGTTGAAACCCTGCGTTCCCTGGAAGAAGCCCTGCTGGACTTCCCGGGCGCCGCCATTGTGATCTCTCACGATCGGTGGTTCCTTGACCGCGTGGCGACACACATCCTGGCGTACGAAGACGACTCGCAAGCGATCTTCTTCGAAGGTAACTACACCGAGTACGAAGCCGATCGCAAAAAGCGTCTCGGCGAAGCAGCTGCCCAGCCACACCGGGTACGTCACAAGAAACTGGCCTGATTCGGGTTGGTTGCATGAAAAAGCGGAGCCTTCGGGCTCCGTTTTTTTTTGCCTGGGTTTTCAGGTTGACCGAGTGGGATTCATCGCTGGCAAGCCAGCTCCCACAGGATTTTTGTCATGCCCTGATTTTTGTGAACGCCGCTGGAAACGGTGGGAGCTGGCTTGCCAGCGATGGCGGTGTAACTGTTGGTGCATGACTTGAATTTCGTCTCCCTATTCAGGTGCGAAATCAGGGCAAAAAACGAACCGATTTATATCCTGTGCACCATTTAATTTCATAACTGCGACATTTTGCTCTGTTCCTGTGCGCAATTCGTTTGTTACAGTCCGGCTCAATCTCTTCCAACGACAATAAATTTGCCGAGACTTTTCCCATGATCGAATCCGTCGAATCCTTCCTCGCCCGGCTGAAAAAACGTGACCCGGATCAGCCTGAATTCCACCAGGCCGTCGAAGAAGTCCTGCGCAGTCTGTGGCCGTTTCTCGAAGCCAATCCGCATTACCTGACCTCGGGGATTCTGGAACGCATTTGCGAGCCGGAGCGAGCGGTGGTGTTTCGCGTGTCGTGGGTCGACGATCAAGGCAAGGTTCAGGTCAATCGCGGTTTCCGCATTCAGATGAACAGCGCCATCGGCCCGTACAAGGGCGGCTTGCGTTTCCACCCATCAGTGAACATGGGCGTGTTGAAGTTTCTCGCCTTTGAACAGACCTTCAAGAATTCCCTGACTTCGCTGCCCATGGGCGGCGGCAAGGGTGGTTCGGACTTCGATCCGAAGGGCAAGAGCGATGCCGAAGTCATGCGTTTCTGCCAGGCGTTCATGAGTGAGCTGTACCGTCACATCGGTTCGGACGTCGATGTGCCGGCCGGTGACATCGGCGTCGGCGCGCGGGAGATTGGTTTCCTCTTCGGCCAGTACAAGCGCCTGAGCAACCAGTTCACCAGCGTGCTGACCGGCAAAGGCATGACGTATGGCGGCAGCCTGATTCGCCCGGAAGCCACCGGTTTCGGTTGCGTGTATTTCGCGGAAGAGATGCTTAAGCGTCGTGAGCAAACCGTCGAAGGCAAACGCGTGGCGATCTCCGGTTCCGGCAACGTTGCGCAGTACGCGGCGCGCAAGGTCATGGATCTGGGCGGCAAGGTGATTTCGCTGTCCGACTCCGAAGGCACGCTGTACTGCGAGGCAGGCCTGAGCGAAGAGCAATGGCTGGCGCTGCTGGAACTGAAAAACGTCAAGCGCGGCCGCATCAGCGAATTGGCCACGGCATTCGGTCTGGAGTTCCGCGCCGGTCAGCACCCGTGGTCGCTGCAATGCGACATCGCGCTGCCATGCGCCACTCAGAATGAACTCGACGCCGAAGCCGCTCGCACTTTGCTGCGCAACGGTTGCGTGTGCGTGGCCGAAGGCGCGAACATGCCGACCACGCTGGAGGCTGTGGATATCTTTATCGAGGCCGGGATTCTGTTCGCGCCTGGCAAGGCATCGAATGCCGGCGGCGTGGCGGTGAGCGGTCTGGAGATGTCGCAGAACGCCATGCGCCTGTTGTGGACGGCCGGAGAGGTCGACAGCAAACTCCACGCGATCATGCAGTCGATCCACCACGCGTGCGTGCATTACGGCGAAGATAACGGGCGGATCAACTACGTCAAAGGCGCGAACATCGCCGGCTTCGTCAAAGTCGCCGATGCGATGCTGGCCCAAGGCGTGGTTTAAGCCGGTTCGATGCGGATCACTTAAATCACTTGATCGCCAGCGGGGCGCTGCCACAGCACCTCATCGTTGAGCCGGGCGCCAAGCAATGCCCGGCCCAACGGAGAGCCCCAATTGATCAGGCCTTTGCTGGCGTCGGCCTGATCTTCACCGACCAGTTGCACCCGGCGTTCGGTGTCGTGTTCGTCGGCGTAGGTCACCCAACTGCCAATCTGCACCTTGTGGGTGGAGGTGGCGGCGACAGCCACCTGAGCGCTGCTCAGGCGTTGATTGAAATAGCGCAAATCCCGCTCCAGATCGGCCTGGCGTTGTTTGTCGGCCTGGTCTCCCTTGGCCGATTGCTCGGCGTGCAGCGCTTGCAGCTCGGCGACTTTGGCCTGCAACTGCGCCAGACCTTGCGGCGTGACGTAATTGGGCTGTTCGCTGACGTGGCGTTCGACCGGTTGATCGGCTTGCGCGGCGGCGTTGTCTTCGTTGACGAAAGCGCGGCTCATGGTGTCCTCCTCTTTATAGAGTCTGGCCATGGTCGCAGGCATTTGGTTTCACTGGATGTCTGCAAGCGACCTATTGCGAGCGATAGGCCCGCCCGGCGTCCTGATCTTTCTGCTGCTGCCAGGCGCGCTCACGTTGGTCCCAGTGTTCGTTGCGGTAGTCTTCGCGATCCTTGTTTTCCAGCATTGCCTGACACTGGCGGAAGCCATCGGTCCAGCCGTCGGCGTATTGCTTGTCCTTCAGATAGCGCGGCACATTCTTGCGAAACTCGCCGCTGATCGAACCGGCAGCCTGCCGGCCACTGACACAACCGTCATCGAAACCGTCGGCGAAGGCCGGTGGATAACCTTTGGCGATCAGATCTTCATGGGTGGATTGGCAACCACCCAGCAACAGCAAAACCCCCAGCAAACCCGCACACCGCCACATCGCACTCTCCCGCGCCGTCACACGGCTGATAGGGAAAGTCTAGAAGCGGATTCGTCGGACGTTGGTGAAAGACATGTAAGTATTTCGTTGAACACCGGAGAACCCTGTGGGAGCGGGCTTGCCCGCGATGAGGCCATCAGACTCAACATCTTTGTCGGCTGACAGTCCGCTATCGCGGGCAAGCCCGCTCCCACAGGTTCTGCGATGTGCCTGATCAGTAGTGATACCACTTCACTTCGAGCATGACTTCCGTCTCTGGCGTCGCGACGTGGCTGAACTCACGCTGCGCACTCAGGCGCAAACCAAGGTTGCGCGACAATTCCCACTGCTGATTAAGGCTCAGGCTGCGGCGCACTTCGCCGTTGGTGAAGTAATCACCCTTGGCCTCCACACTCAGATTGCCCAGCGGGTTCTTCCACAGCACGCCACTGTTGAAGCCGGCCGCCGGAGCGATGAAACCGGCGAAGTCATTGTTGTGTTCAACCCGCACCGTACCGAGGGCGAAACCCAGCACGTCTTCGCCCAATTGCCAGGTGCCACCCCCGCCACCATTGACGTGGCTGACCAGCGTTTCGTCGTCATGCTTGCCCGGTACACGCTCAAGCCCGCCGGTGACTTGCCATGACAGCGGCTGCAACAACTCATTGCGCGGTGTCAGCGAACGAATGGTCGCGAGATCGAGTTGCTGGAACTGCCAGTGATTGCCTTCGTACTGGCGCAGTTTCATCTGCAGGATTTCGATCTGCGCACCCAGCGGGAAACTTTCGGCGTTGTCGTTCAGGTCGTGGTAAGCCATGCGCAAGCCATACTCGCCGAAAGCACGATCGCCCCGTGTGCCGATTCCGGCCTGCCAGGTGCGTGATTCGTGGCCGTCTTCGGGCAGACCGGGTTGTGGGATTTCCAGATCCGGTGCCGGGTTTTTATTGATCGCCCGCAGCAGTTCGAAACTCCGTTGCGCCCGCTGCGGATCGCGTTCCTGACCGTTGGCGCGATAGCGTTCCAAGCGGTAAGCCGCGTCGATGATCAAGGCTTGGCGGGCGCGGGGCAGGGCTTTGAAGGCCGGGTCTTGCAGCTGCTGTTGATCGGCGCTGACCTTCAATACCCATTGCTGTTCTTCGCCACTCAGCGGCTCGGCACGGCTGAGCAATTCACGCTCGCGGGAAGGACGGTATTCGATGCTTTCCACCAGCCCGGCCTCTTTCACCGCTTTGACCGTGTCGGTGGGGATCGCGGTCAGCGGGAATTGCTCGGTCAGGCGCAGGCTCGGGCGCGCCACTTGCAGCAGTTCAAGCAGACGATACGAGCAGTTTTCGTCGAAGAAGAAATAGTCGAACTGGATCTGCTTCAACTCCCACACATGCTCGACCATGCGTGCGGTTTCTTCTTGCGTCAGGTTCAGCCGGTATTCCCACAGGTCGCGGTTTTCCAGGCTGCGGTATTCGGAGAGTTTTTCCTGGTACGGCACCAGCGCGAACAGGCCGGGATAGCCGCCCATCAAGCCTTTCCAAGCGTAGAGAATGCTGTTGTCGGAACCTTCGATATAGGCGCCGAAGTTGATCGCGTAACTGAGCAGCGAGGTCTTGTCGCTTTGCACGTCAGCCTGATCGATGCGCAGCAGGGTATGGCCGAACATCGATGACGGGCTGTTCAGATAAGCCGCCGGGAAGATCATCACAGCGCTGTGCGGGGAGACATCCTTGAACCACTTTTTGTACTCGGCGCACGCGGGCGTCGGCAGATCGGTGAGGTTTAGTTGCGCCTTCAGCCAACGGGTACGGGCGGGATAAACGCATTGTGCATGTTGCTCGCCGAGGCTGGCCGGGGCGTACAGCGCCTGCACCGTAGCGGCCAGTTCGTGATCGGGGTGCTCATTGCCATCAGGGGCGAGAAAGAATTTCCTGTCGCTGACATAGCTGCGCCAGCCGCCGAGTTTGGCGGTTTCGTAGTGTCCGAGGGAAATCCAGAAACGGTCGTTGGCCAGTTGCTGCAAACGTTGAGGGTCGATGTTTGGCGCGGCGGACAGCGGGGCGCAGACACAGAGCGCCAGCCAGGCAAGGCGTTTGAGCATAGTTGGCAACTTAAACAAGGAAGAAACAAAAGCCCGAATGGCGGGAATACCGAGCAGTCAGCGGGGAAACTCATACCCCGTGGCGAGAGGATTTATCCCCGATGGGCTACGCAGTAGCCCCCATCCCTGCAACTCCATTGCATCAGATACACCGCATGCAAAGGTTTCACGACTGCTTCGCAGCCGATCGGGGATAAATCCCCTCGCCACAGGTCACCGTCAAGCATGACTTTTCTGGTATTGCCCGGGAAGGGCACGTTCAAAAAACAAAACCCGCTTCCCGAAGGAAGCGGGTGAGGCCGAGCTTAAGCCTGAGTCGCGTACTTGGCCAGACGTGGGTCTGATTTCAGAACGGCCAGGGTGTTGGTATGCACGTCTTCAGCGGTCACGTCAGCCTTGCTGAAGATCTGCTGGAAGTGCTCGTGAGTGACGGCAGCAAAGTGCGCACGGTCTTCCGGCGCCACGCCCAGTACCACGGCGTAGGTCGTCAGCGCTTCGCCGTTGCCCTTGGCCATGTCTTCGGACAGCTCGTTCATCATGCCATTCATGGCAAACCAGGATTTGCCGCCGTAGGTCAGCGATGCGTTGGTCGAGCAGCCGTTGGTGCCGGAAGTCATGCCGAAGGTGGCGTTACCGGAAGTGCCGTTGGTGGTGGAAGCGAGGAAATGCGCCGGGGTGCCACGCTGACCTTCGAACAGCATGTTGCCCCAACCGCAATCCGGGCCGCCCGGGGCTTGCGCCATTGCGTTGATGGATACAGCGGTGAAGAGAGTACCGAGAAGAATCCGTTTCATAGCTTTGTTCTCTTTGTGTGCATACCAATGGACAGGGTTCTGGCCCCCAAGCTCTGTACGAAACAGACCCAAACGAAGCCAGTGGGCCGGTATTAGTTCCAGCCGCGCAGTTTGGAGTTTAGGCACGTTCCCGCAGTTCCGTGATTTTTTACAAAAGATTTGGTCATAAGCCCGTTTTCCGGGGGCCTGCTGCGCAGAGGGCGAGTTGTCTATGCTTTGTCACATGGCGCGCCTTGCCAGTGGGGCACGGGCAGCGCCAGAATGCCGCTATCTGCCCCGCCTGATTGTTAAGGAAGCCCGATGCCTGATCCTGTTGCTGCCAGCTTGCGTCTAGCGCCCGAAGCGCTGACCCGTCCGTTTTCCGCTGAACAGTTCAGCTTCACTACCACCAATGATCTGGAGCCCTTTCGCGGTGTGCTCGGCCAGGAACGCGCGGTCGAAGCCTTGCAGTTCGGTGTGGCCATGCCACGCCCCGGTTACAACGTCTTTGTCATGGGCGAGCCCGGTACCGGTCGCTTCTCGTTCGTCAAACGCTACCTGAAGGCCGAAGGCAAGCGCCTGCAGACCCCGGCCGACTGGGTCTACGTCAACAACTTCGATGAACCGCGCGAGCCCCGCGCCCTGGAACTGCCATCGGGCACGGCCGGCGCATTCATCGGTGACATCAACGGTTTGATCGACAACCTGCTGGCGACTTTTCCGGCGGTGTTCGAGCACCCGTCCTACCAGCAAAAGAAAAGCGCCATCGACCGCGCTTTCAACCAGCGCTACGACAAGGCCCTCGACATCATCGAGCGTCTGGCCCTGGAAAAAGACGTCGCCCTGTACCGCGACAGCAGCAACATCGCGTTCACGCCGATGCTTGATGGCAAGGCGCTGGATGAAGCCGAGTTTTCGCAATTGCCGGAGGCTGATCGCGAGCGTTTTCACGATGACATCTCCGGCCTCGAAGAGCGCCTGAACGAAGAACTCGCCAGCCTGCCGCAGTGGAAGCGCGAGTCGAACAACCAACTGCGTTCGCTCAACGAAGAAACCATCACGCTGGCCTTGCAGCCGTTGCTGTCGCCACTGTCGGAGAAGTACGCAGAAAATGCTGCTGTCTGCGGTTATCTGCAAGCGATGCAGGTGTATCTGCTGAAAACCGTTGTCGAGCAACTGGTCGACGACAGCAAGACCGACGCCGTCGCGCGCAAGCTGCTGGAAGAGCAATACGCACCAAGCCTGGTGGTCGGTCATCCGGCCAGCGGCGGTGCGCCGGTGGTGTTCGAGCCGCATCCGACCTATGAAAATCTGTTCGGCCGCATCGAATACACCACTGATCAGGGCGCGCTCTACACCACCTATCGTCAGCTACGTCCGGGGGCATTGCACCGCGCCAACGGGGGGTTCCTGATCCTTGAAGCAGAAAAAATGCTCAGCGAGCCGTTCGTGTGGGACGCGCTCAAGCGCGCCCTGCAATCGCGCAAGCTGAAAATGGAATCGCCACTGGGCGAGATGGGCCGCTTCGCCACCGTGACGCTCAACCCGCAGCACATTCCGTTGCAGGTCAAAGTCATCATCATCGGTGCGCGGTCGCTGTATTACACGTTGCAAGACCTTGATCCGGACTTTCAGGAGATGTTCCGCGTTCTGGTCGATTTCGACGAAGACATTCCGATGGTCGACGAGAGCCTGGAGCAGTTCGCCCAGCTGTTGAAAACCCGTACTTCGGAAGAAGGCATGGCGCCGTTGACTGCAGATGCCGTGGCGCGCCTGGCCACTTACAGCGCGCGTCTGGCCGAACATCAGGGGCGTTTGTCGGCGCGTATCGGCGATCTGTTCCAACTGGTCAGCGAAGCGGATTTCATCCGTCATCTGGCTGGCGATGAAATGACTGATGCCGGGCACATCGAGCGAGCCCTGAAAGCCAAGGCGACCCGCACCGGGCGTGTCTCGGCGCGGATTCTCGACGACATGCTCGCCGGGATCATTCTGATCGACACCGATGGCGCGGCGGTCGGCAAGTGCAACGGTCTGACGGTGCTTGAGGTCGGCGACTCGGCGTTCGGTGTGCCGGCGCGGATTTCCGCCACGGTGTACCCGGGCGGCAGCGGCATCGTCGACATCGAGCGAGAGGTCAACCTTGGCCAGCCGATCCACTCCAAAGGCGTGATGATCCTCACCGGTTATCTGGGTAGCCGTTACGCCCAGGAATTCCCATTGGCGATTTCCGCGAGCATCGCGCTGGAGCAATCCTACGGTTACGTCGATGGCGACAGTGCGTCGCTGGGCGAGGCGTGCACGCTGATTTCGGCGCTGTCGAAAACCCCGCTCAAGCAGTGTTTCGCGATCACCGGTTCGATCAACCAGTTCGGTGAGGTGCAGGCGGTCGGCGGGGTCAACGAGAAGATCGAAGGCTTCTTCCGTCTCTGCGAAGCACGCGGTCTGACGGGCGAGCAGGGCGCGATCATTCCGCAGGCCAACGTGGCGACACTGATGTTGGATGAGAAAGTGCTGGCGGCGGTGCGCGCCGGGCAATTCCACGTTTACGCGGTGTGTCAGGCTGATGAGGCGTTGAGTCTGCTGGCCGGCGAGCCGGCGGGTACGCCGAACGAGAAGGGCGAATTCCCTGAAGGCAGCATCAACGCGCGGGTGGTCGAGCGCTTGCGCGACATCGCCGAAATGATCAGCGAAGAAGACCTCAAGGAAGCCGAGAAGGAATTGGCGCAGGAAGCATTGGCCGAAGCCAAACCCGCTTAAGCCTGGCGCGGTCAAACTGTAGGAGTGAGCCTGCTCGCGATGGCGGTGTGTCAGTCGGCAAAAATGTTGCCTGACACGTTGCCATCGAGAGCAGGCTCACTCCTGCATTTGTTTTCCACATTGGTTTTTGCAGTGATCTTCGGGAAATGTGCCATCACTCTGGCGCCAATATTCACACAATGACCATTCGGCGCCTTTTGGTTCTATCCGGCTTGCGCGGCGGACTTTTCTTCTATTCTCAGCTCAAGGATATCGACAGTATCACTGGATCGAGCCAGTCCTCCCGTGAGGGCTGAATACCGGCTTCACCGAGGGTCGCCGCCATGTCGCGCAACCTCTGCCTCACCCGTCAATGCCTGGGTCTTGTGACCCGCATCGAATGCGCCATCAAACCGTTGGCCGGCGATAACGGCATGTGGACGCTGCTCTTCGCTGCCGGCATGGCCGGCGAACAACCTTCCGCCATCAAAGCTCAGGGCCCGTTTCACGGACCGATCGCCGCCGAGTCAATCCTCGACACCATCGTTGAAAGTCTGACGATGCACGGCTATCAGTTGGCCGACGACCCGCAGATCTGGAGCCTGCACCTGCAAGCCCAGCTGCGGCAGATCAACGGTGGCCGAGGCCGCAGCCTCAATTGACGCAGATCTGCGCAGGGACTGCTGCAGGTTGCGATCTTTTCAGGGTGCCGAATCAGGCATCTGCGCCTTGTCGAGTTTGACCTCAAAACCGTATTGCACGGTGGCGAGGTCGGTTCGCTGATAGGTCTCCACGTGAGTTGGATGGCCATAAAAATAATGCACGCCAAACAGCGCCGGGCCTTCTGCGCTCGCGTCGTGGCTGACCGAAAGAATCTGCTTCAGGTAATTGCCACTGTCGTCCTTGACGAAGAATCGCCACTCGTTGGCGGGGAACAGTTTCAGGTCCACCACCAGCGTGTTGTTCTTGATCTCCAGGCCTTTGGGCAGAGACTTGCCGTCGTAGGATTTCTTGTCGACCGTTGCCAGAAACAGCGGCATCGAGCCAACGGCGATCGCCGGGGTTTCCGGGAACAGATTCAAATCGTAGGTGATCGTCGCTCGCAGCGGATCAACCTGATAAGCCTCGGGCGGCAGTTCGATGGGTTCATCGAGTTTGCCGCTGCGTTTTTCGGTGAAGAATGTCACCGGGCTTTCACCGGGGTTGAAGTCATCGCCGAGCAGTTCATCGTTGAAGGTGCGGCGATGGGAAAACTCGATGCGCGCGGCGCTTGGGTCTTCCACCGATTGATGGACACGGATGCCAGCCTTCAACTGCTCTTCAGTGAGGCTTGCGCCTTTGAGCCAGTTCACGGCCAGATCGTCATACACCACCACCGGCAGATCCAGCGGCTGGATGGCTTTTTCCGTGGTGTGCTGATGGAACGCGCGAATGGGCAGATCCAGCGTTTTGCGGGTCACGGTGACTGCCGAGAAGTCGAGCACACTGACTTCCAGGGTTTCGATCGGGCCGTTGAAGTAGACCTTGTTGTAACGGCGCGGGTGCTGTTGATCGAAGGCTTGCTGTTCGTCGCCGAGCTGTTTTTCCAGCGTGTCGCTCCAGGTCTTCTGCTGTTGCAGGTGTGCCAGTTGTTTTTCGTAGAAGGACACCTGCTCCGGGCTTTCGTTGATCGAGCCGGCACGCGCCAGATATTGCCCGGTGGCGTCGCGGGCCTGAACGATCAGCGGATTGAGCTGGGCGTCGGCGACTTCCGGAGCCAATGGCAGGTTGTTGCTGAATTCGACCTCGGCGTAGTTCTTTTCCAGTTTCAGCACTTTGACGCTGAGGTTGTCATCGGTACGCGTCTGACCGACATCCTTTTTACTCAGGTCGAAACTGAACAGACGTCGCGGCGCGATCACTTCCACTTTGCCTTGCAGGCTCACCGGTTGTGGCTGGGTTTTCTTGTCCACGTCGAGACCGTCGATGAACGGGTAGGTCACGGTCAGGTCATCGGGATTGGTGACGTTGGAACTTGATGGGCTTAACTGAATGCCTGGATCGGTTTCCGACCACTCCGGCTGGTAAGCAATGACGCGCTTGTTGCTCAGGGTGACCGATTGCCATTCCACGCCATGGGGAAACAGGAAGCCGCCGGGAATGTTGAGGTTGAACGGGAAGACCGGTTGCAGATCCGTGAGGTAATCGGAACTGGCGTCCTTGTGCAGCACGAACAAACCATTGATGAAGGTATCGACCAGCGCCTGCGGGGCAGGGTAGTGCTTGAGGATGCCGAGGGCGTCTTCACCGTATTCGGTTTTTGCCACCATGCTGTCGAGTTTGAGCTGGGCGCGTTCAAGCAACAGCAGCGAGCCGCCGAGTTCGGTGACGGCGTCCTTGAGCTTCGGATCGCTGATGGCATCGAGTGACTGTTCGAATTTTGCGGTTTTTTCTTCCAGGCTGAGCGCATGCTTCTCGTCACCGGGCGAGCAACCGCCGAGGAGCAGGGTCAAGCAAATTCCGGCAGTCGTTATCGGCAATCGCACATCCATTTCCACTCGTCCTGTCCGCTGTCGCTGAGCTGTCAATGGTTTGGACACTAGCAGAAAAAAATGCCACACACGCGCAGGTGACGGATTTTCGGGCAGTTTCTGGGTGTCACAGGTGGCTGGTATACTCGCCGCCGATTACCACCCCCACCCCATGTGTGAGATTCAATGGAACGCTTTATCGAAAACGCAATGTACACCTCGCGCTGGCTGTTGGCGCCGATCTACTTCGGGCTCTCCCTCGGGTTGCTGGCGCTGGCGCTGAAGTTCTTCCAGGAAGTTTTCCACGTCATTCCCAATGTGTTCTCGATGGCTGAATCGGATCTGATTCTGGTGTTGCTGTCGCTGATCGATATGGCTCTGGTGGGCGGCTTGCTGGTCATGGTGATGATCTCCGGCTACGAGAATTTCGTCTCGCAACTGGACATCGATGAAGGCAAGGAAAAGCTCAACTGGCTGGGCACCATGGATTCTTCGTCGTTGAAGATGAAAGTGGCGGCCTCGATCGTGGCGATCTCCTCGATCCACCTGTTGCGGATTTTCATGGATGCCAAGAACGTCGATCCCGAGCACCTGAAGTGGTACGTGATCATTCACATGACCTTCGTGCTCTCGGCTTGCGCGATGGGTTATCTGGACAAGGTCACCAAGCACTGATCACGTTTTGATCGCTGCAAAAAACACCGCCCGTCTGTTGCGAAACAGACGGGCGGTGTCGTTTGTGGCTTGTGCTTTGTTGCGCGCGGGCATATCCCTGTAGACGTCTTGGCTCGCCACTGCGTGAGGTGTGTTCATGAACCTGCAAGAGTTGAATGCGTTTGCCATCGCCAAAAAGGTTGATGAGCTGAACCTGATCTCCATGGAGGGCGGGATTTACCTGCTCGAAGCGCGGATGCATGGCGCGGCGTACCCGTTGAGTGATCTCAAGGGCAACATGCTGACGCTACGTTCGGTCGAGCACGCACGGGATCTTTTGCACAGTTTCCCGGTGTTGCCGTTCAACCTCGTACACACCTCGGTACACGATGAAATGTGTGGCCTCGGCGCCAGTGGCGAGGAAAGCCTGAAAGTACCGCTTGCCTGGCGCTCGGCCCTGTAGGCCTTGCGCGCCACAGGTCTGGCATCTGTGCTAGTCTGCTCGCCCTTTTGGTTCCGGGCGCGCCGGGACGCGCTGTGCACGCACGGCAAGTCTTGTCGCCGTCCGCACAGCGGAGCAGTGTCATGTCCGAAGTAAATCTGTCCACCGACGAAACCCGCGTCAGCTACGGCATCGGCCGTCAGTTGGGTGACCAGCTGCGCGACAACCCGCCACCGGGTGTCAGCCTGGACGCGATCCTGGCCGGTCTGACCGACGCTTTCGCCGGTAAGGAAAGCCGTGTGGGTCAGGAAGAAATGTCCGCCAGCTTCAAAGTGATCCGCGAGATCATGCAAGCCGAAGCCGCTGCCAAGGCTGAAGCCGCTGCTGGCGAAGGCCTGGCCTTCCTGGCTGAAAACGCCAAGCGTGACGGCATCACCACTCTGGCTTCCGGCCTGCAATTCGAAGTGCTGACTCAGGGCGAAGGCGCCAAGCCGACCCGTGAAGACCAGGTGCGTACTCACTACCACGGCACGCTGATCGACGGCACCGTGTTCGACAGCTCCTACGAGCGCGGCCAGCCTGCAGAATTCCCGGTTGGCGGCGTGATCCCTGGCTGGACCGAAGCCCTGCAACTGATGAATGCCGGCAGCAAATGGCGTCTGTACGTGCCGAGCGAGCTGGCTTACGGCGCGCAAGGCGTTGGCAGCATCCCGCCGCACAGCGTTCTGGTGTTTGACGTCGAACTGCTCGACGTTCTGTAAGACCTGGCCTGCCTTGATGGCGGGCTGATGTAGGAGTGAGCCTGCTCGCTATGGCGTGTTTTCAGTCGACTGATGTGTTGTCTGACACACCGCTTTCGCGAGCAGGCTCACTCCTACAGTTTTTACCGCGTTTCATAGTTCTATCTTGTGATGCAGTTCGCTGGTCGGGCGCAACGCCCGGGCGTAGCAGAACAGGAACAGATTGCGCACTAGCTCCTTGAGCACCAGCGGCTCACTGGAATTCAGGCTGCTGACGTCCAGATCCCCCTGATCCTGCAGTTCATGCAAGGCTTCTTCTTCAAGCACCGCACAGACTTCACCGGTCTCCCGATGGAGGATTCTGAGGTAAGGGTGTGGGCGATCCAGCCACGCGTCGATCAAATAAGTCATGGTTCTAATCTCCTTGAAAGGTTTCAATGAGAATAATTCTTATTCATCAAATAGCAAGTGCCTATTGGCAGATTGTGAATTTTTCCGGGTAAAGATTGCGTAAGGTCAAAACGGCTGGCGTTTGGCTATTGCGTGAATTGGCTAGGGGAAAGCGGGGAGGGTGAAGCTCCATCCCACGTCGGGCGCGGGATGGATCACAACAGGTTCAGACTTTTCTGACGAACTCGGATTTGAGTTTCATTGGGCCGATACCGTCGATCTTGCAGTCGATGTCATGGTCGCCATCGCACAGGCGGATGTTCTTGACCTTGGTGCCGACCTTGACCACCAGCGAGGTGCCCTTGACCTTCAAGTCCTTGATCACGGTGATGGTGTCGCCGTCTTGCAGGACATTGCCGACCGAGTCTTTCTTCACTGCATCGTCAGAGGCCACTTCGGCTTCGCCATTGGCCGACCACTCGTGGGCGCACTCCGGGCAGATCAGTTGCGCGCCGTCTTCATAGGTGTATTCGGAATTGCATTTCGGGCAGGGTGGCAACGTGCTCACTAAGGCTCCTTGGGATGTGGATCGCTAAAAGTCGCACATTGTATAAGGTTTTAGCGGCAAGCGGGCAGGCAACAAAAAGCCGCAGGCTTCGGAGAAGGCTGCGGCCCTTGATTGCTCGGGATGATCAGTGTGTGCGGGCGACCGCAAACTCACTTAATTCAACCAGCGCATCGCGATACTCGCTGGCCGGCAGCGCGTCAAGGCACTTGATCGCACGGGCCACGTAATCACGGGCCAGTTGCGCGGTGTATTCCAAAGAACCGGAAGCTTCCACGGCGATGCGGATGCTTTCCAGATCTTCAATCCCGCCTTTCTGGATCGCCTGACGCACCAGGGCTGCCTGTTCAGGCGTGCCTTCGCGCATGGTGTAGATCAGCGGCAGGGTCGGTTTGCCTTCGGCCAGATCGTCACCGACGTTCTTGCCCAGGGTTTCGGCGTCGCCCTTGTAGTCGAGCAGGTCGTCGACCAGTTGGAACGCCACACCCAGGTGATCACCGAAGGTGCGCAAGGCTTCGCTCTGCTCGGCGGTGGCACCGGCCAGCGCAGCGGCGCTGTGGGTCGAGGCTTCGAAAAGCATCGCGGTCTTGCCGCGGATGACTTCCATGTAGGTTTCTTCGGTGGTGCTGGCGTCACGAACCTTGGACAGCTGCAACACTTCGCCTTCGGCGATGATGCGCGTGGCCTGGGACAGGATCTTCATGACCGGCATCGAGCCCAGTTCGACCATCATCTCGAACGAGCGTGAGTACAGGAAATCGCCGACCAGCACGCTTGGGGCATTGCCCCACATGGCGTTGGCGG
The DNA here is from genome assembly GCF_058786735.1 of Pseudomonas sp. FW305-7. NCBI lineage: Bacteria > Pseudomonadati > Pseudomonadota > Gammaproteobacteria > Pseudomonadales > Pseudomonadaceae > Pseudomonas > Pseudomonas sp. FW305-7. Next base: position 29,268 of record NZ_JBYSZA010000005.1, on the reverse strand, counting down.
TCGAGCGGCCACGGCGCATGCCGGACATGTCGACGACGTCGTCATGCAGCAGGGTCGCGGTGTGGAGGAATTCGATGGTGGCGGCGAGCAGGCGCATGTCGTCGCCTTCGCGACCCAGGGCCTTGCCACACAGCAGCACTAATAAAGGACGCAGACGTTTGCCGCCGGCCGAGGTGATGTAATCGCCGATTTTCGATACCAGCGGCACTCGGGAAGTCAGCTGCTTCTTGATGATGCCGTCGACGGCGCTAAAATCGTCCGCCACCGCGCGGTAGAAAGCTTGGGGTTGCATCAGCGAGAGTCGCTCCAGAAGGGTTGCGCGGCATGCTAGGACCCCCATCCAGACCTGTCAAGGCGCGATGGACGGCTACTTGCAAGCCTGCGGCGCCTTGCGTACAATCGCGCACCCTGAACTTCCTGGGCAGCACCTGCCTTACGCAATTGCAAGCGGGCCTTCCAGCCCCATGCAGCCATGCCAGCCAATACCTCTTCTTATAAAGAGCTGGGTGAGCAGGATTATCGGAGAAATACCATGTCTTATGCAGTAATCGTTACTGGCGGCAAGCAGTACAAAGTCGCCCCAGGTGAATACCTGAAGATCGAAAAACTGGAAGTCGCTACTGGCGAATCCGTTACCTTTGATCGCGTTCTGTTGGTTGCCAATGGCGACGACGTAAACATCGGCGCTCCAGTTGTTGCTGGCGCTACTGTTGTGGCTGAAGTGATCTCCCAAGGTCGTCACGATAAAGTCCGCATCATCAAGTTCCGTCGTCGTAAGCACCACATGAAGCGTATGGGCCACCGCCAGTGGTACACCGAGATCAAAATCACCGGTATTCAGGCTTAATTTCAGCCTAATTCCTCACTAGGAGAATTGAACTCATGGCACACAAAAAAGCTGGTGGTAGTACCCGTAACGGTCGCGACTCAGAAGCCAAACGCCTTGGCGTCAAGATGTATGGCGGCCAGAAAATCATTCCGGGCAACATCATCGTGCGTCAGCGCGGTACCCAATTCCACGCCGGTTACGGTGTAGGCATGGGTAAGGATCACACCCTCTTCGCTAAAATCGAAGGCGTGATCAAGTTTGAAGTAAAAGGCGCGTTCAACCGCCGTTACGTGAGCGTTGTCGCGGCTTAATCGCGAGATCGCTGGAAGAGCCCTGTCTTGCGACGGGGCTTTTTCGTTTGTGGGGTGAGTCTCTTGCAAAACTGTTTGTATGGGCTGTCGGCGTGCGATGCAGGTCGTGTTTTGGGGTCGCTGCGCTCATTTTTGCAAGAGTCTTATGTCTTGATTGTTTTTCGGCTCGTCCGTATGGCGAGAGGCGTTGGTTATGAAGTTTGTTGATGAAGTATCGATTCGCGTAAAGGCTGGTGATGGCGGCAATGGCGCCATGAGTTTCCGTCGGGAAAAGTTCATCGAAAACGGTGGTCCGAACGGTGGTGATGGTGGTGATGGCGGCTCTATCTACATGATGGCTGACGAAAACCTCAACACCCTGGTCGACTACCGTTACACCCGGCACTTCGATGCCGAGCGTGGTTCCAACGGCGGCAGCACCGATTGCACCGGCAAGAAAGGTGAGGACCTGATCCTGCGCGTTCCGGTCGGCACAACCGTGATCGACTCGGCGACTCAGGAAGTCATCGGCGACCTGACCAAGGCCGGTCAGAAGTTGATGGTCGTACAGGGCGGTTGGCACGGTCTGGGTAACACCCGTTTCAAATCCAGTACCAACCGTGCGCCACGCCAGACCACGCCGGGTAAGCCGGGTGAGCAGCGTGACCTGAAACTGGAAATGAAAGTACTGGCTGACGTGGGTCTGCTGGGCTTGCCGAACGCCGGTAAAAGTACCTTCATTCGCTCGGTCTCTGCCGCCAAGCCGAAAGTTGCCGACTACCCGTTCACCACGTTGGTGCCAAACCTCGGTGTGGTCAGCGTCGATCGCTGGAAGAGCTTCGTCGTGGCCGACATTCCGGGTCTGATCGAAGGTGCTTCCGACGGTGCTGGCCTGGGTATCCGCTTCCTCAAGCACTTGGCGCGTACGCGTCTGTTGCTGCACCTCGTCGACATGGCGCCGCTGGATGACACCAGTGCACCGGATGCCGCGGAAGTGATCGTCAACGAACTGATCAAGTTCAGCCCGTCCCTGGCTGAGCGTGATCGCTGGCTGGTGCTGAACAAGTGCGACCAGATCCTTGAAGAAGAGCACGAAGAGCGCGTCAAGGAAATCGTTGATCGCCTGGAATGGACTGGTCCGGTTTACGTGATCTCGGCCATCGCCAAGATCGGTACCGAGCGTCTGTGCCATGACATCATGCGTTACATGGAAGATCGTGCTGATCGTCTGGCCAATGATCCGGCTTACAAAGAAGAGTTGGCCGATCTCGACCAGCGCATCGAAGACGAGGCGCGTGCGCAACTGCAGGCGCTGGATGACAAGCGTGCCCTGCGTCGCAGTGGCGTGAAGTCGGTCCACGACATCGGTGACGATGATTGGGACGAAGAAGATGTGGATGACGAAGACGGTCCGGAAATCATTTACGTGCGCGACTGATTCGTTGCAGTAAACTTAAGCGCCGCTCAATCGAGCGGCGTTTTAGTATCTGGAAATCGCAAGTCACAAATAACGTCATGGGTGGCGCTGGGTCGCGCTGCCCTCAAGCTAAGGTTGAAGATGATGCGGAGCAAGGTGACAGGTGCGCAGCGTTGGGTCGTGAAGATCGGCAGCGCTTTGCTGACAGCTGATGGCAAAGGGCTGGATCGTGCGGCAATGAGTGTTTGGGTCGAGCAGATGGTGGCCTTGCATGAGGCCGGCGTCGAGTTGGTGCTGGTGTCCTCCGGGGCAGTGGCGGCCGGCATGAGCCGTTTGGGCTGGACCGCACGACCCAGTGCGATGCACGAGCTCCAGGCGGCCGCGGCAATTGGCCAGATGGGGCTGGTGCAGGCTTGGGAGTCGAGCTTCGCCGAGCATGGTCGGCACACTGCGCAGATTCTCCTGACTCACGACGACCTCTCCGATCGCAAGCGCTACCTGAACGCCCGCAGCACCTTGCGTGCGCTGGTCGAGCTGAAAGTCATTCCGGTGATCAATGAAAACGACACCGTGGTCACTGATGAAATCCGTTTTGGTGACAACGACACGCTGGCAGCGCTGGTGGCCAACCTGGTTGAAGCCGATTTGCTGGTGATTCTCACGGATCGCGATGGCATGTTCGACGCTGATCCGCGTAACAATCCCGAGGCTCAGCTGATTTATGAGGCTCGCGCCGATGATCCGGCTCTGGATGCGGTTGCGGGTGGAACTGGCGGTGCGCTGGGGCGGGGCGGCATGCAGACCAAGTTGCGTGCGGCGCGTCTGGCTGCGCGTTCCGGTGCGCATACCATCATTGTCGGTGGGCGTCTTGAGCGTGTACTTGATCGCCTGAAGGCGGGTGAGCGTATCGGCACCTTGCTGTCGCCTGAGCGTGGCATGCTCGCGGCGCGCAAGCAGTGGCTGGCTGGGCATCTGCAGACTCGCGGCACGCTGGTGTTGGATGATGGGGCAGTGTCGGCGTTATCCCAAGGCAACAAGAGCTTGCTGCCAGTGGGTGTGAAGTTGGTGCAGGGCAGTTTCCGTCGCGGTGAGATGGTGGTCTGTGTGGCGCCGGATGGTCGTGAAATCGCCCGTGGTCTCGCCAATTACAGTGCGCTGGAAGCGCAAAAAATTATCGGTCAGTCGTCAGAGGCGATTGTCGGTTTGCTGGGTTACATGGCTGAGCCGGAATTGGTTCATCGTGACAACCTGATTCTGGTTTAAGGAAAACTTGATGCGTATAGCAAAAGGATTGTTGGGTCTGTTGATGGCGTTGCCGTTGCTGGCCTCGGCCGAAGAAATCGGTCAGGTATCGACAGTGTTCAAGCTTGTCGGTCCAAATGATCGGATCGTGGTCGAGGCGTTTGATGATCCGAAGGTCGAGGGTGTGACCTGCTATCTATCGCGCGCCAAGACTGGCGGCGTGAAAGGTGGCTTGGGTCTGGCTGAGGATCGCGCCGAAGCCTCGATCGCCTGCCGTCAGGTGGGTCCGATCAAGTTCAAAGGTGAGCTGAAGGATGGTGACGAGGTGTTCAAGGAGCGCACGTCGCTGGTGTTCAAGACCATGCAGGTGGTGCGCTTCCTCGACAAGAAGCGCAACACGCTGGTGTATCTGGTCTACAGCGATCGCGTGATCGAGGGTAGTCCGCAGAATGCGGTGACCGCCATCCCGATTCTGCCGTGGGTGCCGGTTCAGCAATAACGCGCAAATCAGATGTGCAATGTGGGAGGGGATGAGTCCCCTCCCATTTTTTATGAGCGGGATTTACCAAATCGCAGGCAATAAAAAACCGACCCTGAGGTCGGTTTTTTAATGACTACGTCGATTAAGCAGCTTCTTTCAGCGCTTTAACGTGGCCATTCAGGCGGCTCTTATGGCGAGCAGCCTTGTTCTTGTGGATGATGCCTTTATCGGCCATACGGTCGATAACTGGCACAGCCAGAACGTATGCAGCTTGAGCTTTTTCAGCGTCTTTTGCGTCGATGGCTTTAACTACATTCTTGATGTAGGTGCGAACCATGGAACGCAGGCTGGCGTTGTGGCTGCGACGCTTCTCAGCCTGTTTTGCACGTTTTTTGGCGGAAGGTGAGTTGGCCACCGTCGAGCTCCTCGAAAGACTTTTTAGGAAATAGCAAACAAAATAGGCCGCGAATCATGCCGATGAGTTGAAGTCTTGTCAAGGGCACTTGAAACGTTCCGCTAAGTGGTAGGTATAAAGAGGCGGGATATTTATTTCCGGCGCTTGACCTGTAAACTCGCGAGCTTTGGCTCTGTGCTGCTGCGGCGCGGAGTATCGCACAAGTAGGCGCTTTGTTCGCCTGCTGTTTATCGACAGGCACAAATTCCCTCAATGAATCTGCTCAAATCGTTGGCCGCCGTCAGCTCTATCACGATGCTTTCCCGTGTTTTGGGGTTTGTTCGTGACACGCTGATTGCTCGCACATTCGGCGCCGGGATGGCGACGGATGCCTTCTTTATTGCCTTCAAATTGCCCAATCTGCTGCGGCGGATCTTCGCCGAGGGCGCTTTCTCGCAGGCATTTGTGCCGATTCTGGCCGAATACAAAAGCCAACAGGGCGAGGAGGCGACACGCACATTCATTGCCTACGTTTCGGGGTTGCTGACCTTGGTGTTGGCCGTGGTCACTGCGCTGGGCATGATCGCGGCGCCCTGGGTGATCTGGGCCACGGCGCCCGGTTTCACCGACACACCGGAAAAATTCCAGCTCACCTCCGATCTGTTGCGGGTGACGTTCCCTTATATATTGCTGATCTCGCTGTCGTCGCTGGCCGGTGCGATTCTCAATACCTGGAACCGCTTTTCGGTGCCGGCGTTTGTGCCGACCCTGCTTAACGTCAGCATGATCGTGTTTTCGCTGTTCCTGACGCCGTACTTCGATCCGCCGGTCATGGCCTTGGGCTGGGCCGTGCTGGTGGGCGGTCTGGCGCAACTGCTTTATCAACTGCCGCACCTGAAAAAGATCGGTATGTTGGTGTTGCCGCGCCTGAACCTGCGCGATACCGGCGTCTGGCGGGTGATGAAGCAGATGTTGCCGGCGATCCTCGGCGTGTCGGTCAGTCAGATTTCGCTGATTATCAACACCATCTTCGCCTCGTTTCTGGTCGCGGGCTCGGTGTCGTGGATGTATTACGCCGACCGCTTGATGGAATTGCCATCCGGCGTGCTCGGCGTGGCGCTGGGCACCATTCTGCTGCCGACGCTGGCGAAAACCTACGCCAGCAAGGATCGCCATGAGTATTCGCGAATCCTCGATTGGGGTCTGCGTCTGTGCTTTGTGCTGGTGCTGCCGTGTGCACTGGCGCTGGGGATTCTCGCTGAACCGTTGACCGTATCGCTGTTCCAGTACGGTCAGTTCAGTGGCTTCGATGCCGAAATGACCCAGCGGGCGCTGATTGCCTATTCTGTCGGTCTGCTCGGGATTATCGTGATCAAAGTGCTGGCGCCGGGCTTTTATGCGCAACAGAACATTCGTACCCCGGTGAAAATCGCGATCTTCACCTTGGTGGTCACTCAATTATTCAACCTGGTATTGATTGGCCCGTTGGCGCACGCCGGCCTGGCGCTCGCGATCAGTGCCGGCGCGTGCCTGAATGCCGGGCTGCTGTTCTATCAATTGCGCAAACAAAAGATGTATCAACCGCAACCGGGTTGGTACATGTTCGGCTTCAAACTGGTAGTGGCTGTGGTGGTAATGTCCGCAGTATTGCTGATCGGCATGCATTTCATGCCCGCGTGGGATCAAGGCCACATGCTTGAGCGCTTCCTGCGTCTTGGCGCTTTGGTGGTTGCCGGTGTGGTCGCTTATTTCGGTATGTTGCTGCTGCTCGGTTTCCGCCTGCGCGACTTCAATCGCAAGGCCTTGAGCTGAGGTTTCACCCTTTATGAACGGGCGCGGGCCGGCAGTTTTGTCGGCTCGATCACTTTGCGTTACGGTGTTGCCTGTCGTCGACCGTCGGGTGTGGTTATAATCGACCACTTTATGAGCAAGAAGCGCGTTATGCAGCTGGTTCGAGGCCTCCACAACTTGCGCCCCCAGCATCGGGGCTGCGTCGCCACTATTGGCAACTTTGACGGTGTTCACCGTGGTCACCAGGCTATCCTGGCCCGACTGCGTGAGCGTGCGCATGAGTTGGGCGTACCCAGCTGCGTGGTGATTTTCGAGCCGCAGCCACGGGAATTCTTTGCGCCAGAGACCGCGCCGGCGCGTCTGGCCCGGTTGCGCGACAAGCTGCAACTGCTGGCGGCCGAAGGCGTTGACCGGGTTCTGTGCCTGGCATTCAACCAGCGCTTGAGCAAGCTCAGCGCCAGTGAGTTCGTCGATACCATTCTGGTGGACGGCCTCGGCGTACAACATCTGGAAGTGGGTGACGACTTCCGCTTCGGCTGCGATCGCCTCGGCGATTTCGATTTTCTGTTGCAGGCCGGGCAAGTTCACGGCTTCACCGTTGAAGCTGCGCAAACCGTCGAGCTGGACGGCATTCGCGTCAGCAGCACCCAGGTGCGCAACGCGTTGGCTGCCGCTGATTTCGCCTTGGCCGAACGTTTGCTCGGTCGGCCGTACCGCATCGCCGGTCGCGTGCTGCATGGCCAGAAACTGGCCCGGCAACTGGGTACGCCCACGGCAAACATTCAACTCAAGCGTCGTCGCGTGCCGTTCACCGGGGTGTATCTGGTGGATGTCGATATTGACGGCAAAACCTGGCCCGGCGTCGCCAATATCGGCGTGCGGCCCACGGTGCAAGGTGATGGCAAGGCCCACCTTGAAGTGCATCTTTTAGATTTTGCCGGCGATCTGTATGACCGGCGTTTGACGGTGGTTTTCCACCAAAAGCTGCGTGAAGAGCAGCGATTCGCCTCTCTGGAGGCATTGAAAACGGCGATCAATGCGGATGTCGCCACCGCCCGTGCACTAGCCGCACCTAGCGCCCATCGCTAATGAAGAGCCTTAAATGACCGACTATAAAGCCACGCTTAACCTTCCGGACACCGCCTTCCCAATGAAGGCCGGCCTGCCACAGCGCGAACCGCAGATCCTGCAGCGCTGGGACAGTATTGGCCTGTACGGAAAGTTGCGCGAGATTGGCAAGGATCGTCCGAAGTTCGTCCTGCACGACGGCCCTCCGTATGCCAACGGCACGATCCACATCGGTCACGCACTGAACAAGATTCTCAAGGACATGATCATCCGCTCGAAAACCCTTTCGGGTTTCGACGCGCCGTATGTTCCGGGTTGGGACTGCCACGGCCTGCCGATCGAGCACAAGGTTGAAGTGACCCACGGCAAGAACCTGGGCGCGGACAAGACCCGCGAACTGTGCCGTGCCTACGCCACCGAGCAGATCGAAGGGCAGAAGACCGAGTTCATCCGCCTCGGCGTGCTGGGCGACTTCGCCAATCCGTACAAGACCATGGACTTCAAGAACGAGGCCGGTGAAATCCGTGCCCTCGCCGAAATCGTCAAGGGCGGTTTCGTGTTCAAGGGCCTCAAGCCAGTGAACTGGTGCTTCGACTGCGGTTCGGCCCTGGCCGAAGCCGAAGTCGAGTACGAGAACAAGAAGTCCTCGACCATCGACGTGGCTTTCCCGATCGCTGACGAGGCCAAACTGGCCGCCGCGTTCGGTCTGCCGTCGCTGAGCAAGCCTGCCTCGATCGTGATCTGGACCACCACCCCGTGGACCATCCCGGCCAACCAGGCACTGAACGTTCACCCGGAATTCAACTACGCGCTGGTTGATATCGGCGACAAGCTGCTGGTGCTGGCAGAAGAGCTGGTTGAGGCCTGCCTGGCGCGCTATGGCGTCGAAGGCTCGGTCATCGCGACCACCACCGGTAAAGAACTGGAACTGATCAACTTCCGTCACCCGTTCTACGACCGTCTGTCGCCAGTGTATCTGGCTGACTACGTCGAACTGGGCGCCGGCACCGGCGTGGTTCATTCCGCTCCGGCCTACGGTGTGGACGACTTCGTGACCTGCAAGAAGTACGGCATGGTCAACGACGACATCCTTAATCCGGTGCAGAGCAACGGCGTTTACGTGCCGTCGCTGGAATTCTTCGGTGGTCAGTTCATCTGGAAGGCCAACCCGGCCATCGTCGACAAGCTGACCGAAGTCGGTGCGCTGATGCACACCACCGTCATCGAGCACAGCTACATGCACTGCTGGCGCCACAAGACCCCGCTGATTTACCGCGCCACCGCGCAGTGGTTCATCGGCATGGACAAAGAGCCGGTCAGCGGCGACACCCTGCGTGTGCGCTCGCTCAAAGCCATCGAAGACACCAAGTTCGTTCCGGCCTGGGGCCAGGCGCGTCTGCACTCGATGATCGCCAACCGTCCGGACTGGTGCATCTCCCGTCAGCGCAACTGGGGCGTGCCAATCCCGTTCTTCCTCAACAAGGAAAGCGGCGAACTGCACCCGCGCACTGTCGAGCTGATGGAAGAAGTCGCCAAGCGCGTTGAAGTCGAAGGCATCGAAGCCTGGTTCAAGCTCGACGCCGCCGAACTGCTGGGTGATGAAGCGCCGCAGTACGACAAGATCAGCGACACCCTCGACGTCTGGTTCGATTCGGGTACCACGCACTGGCACGTCCTGCGCGGTTCGCATCCGATGGGGCACGAGACCGGCCCGCGTGCCGACCTGTACCTGGAAGGTTCCGACCAGCACCGTGGCTGGTTCCACTCGTCGCTGCTGACCGGTTGCGCCATCGACAACCACGCGCCGTACCGCGAGCTGCTGACCCACGGTTTCACCGTCGACGAGTCCGGCCGCAAGATGTCCAAGTCGCTGGGCAACGTGATCGCGCCGCAGAAAGTCAACGACACTCTGGGCGCCGACATCATGCGTCTGTGGGTGGCTTCGACCGACTACTCCGGTGAAATGGCGGTTTCCGAACAGATCCTGCAACGCAGCGCGGACGCCTATCGTCGTATCCGTAACACCGCGCGCTTCCTGCTCTCGAACCTGACCGGCTTCAACCCGGCCACTGACATCCTGCCGGCTGAAGAAATGCTCGCGCTGGATCGTTGGGCGGTAGACCGCACCCTGCTGCTGCAACGCGAGTTGCAAGAGCATTACGGCGAATATCGTTTCTGGAACGTCTACTCGAAGATCCACAACTTCTGCGTGCAGGAGCTGGGTGGTTTCTACCTCGACATCATCAAGGACCGTCAGTACACCACTGGCGCCGACAGCAAGGCTCGTCGTTCGTGCCAGACCGCGCTGTTCCATATCTCCGAAGCGCTGGTGCGCTGGATCGCACCGATCCTGGCGTTCACCGCCGACGAGCTGTGGCAGTACCTGCCGGGCGAGCGGAATGAATCCGTCATGCTCAACACCTGGTATGAGGGTCTGACCGAGCTGCCGGAAGGCTTCGAGCTGGGTCGCGCCTACTGGGATCGCATCATGGAAGTGAAGGTTGCGGTCAACAAAGAGATGGAAATCCAGCGCGCGGCCAAGGCCGTCGGTGGCAACCTGCAGGCCGAAGTGACGCTGTTCGCCGAAGAGGCGCTGAGCGCCGATCTGGCCAAGCTGAGCAACGAACTGCGCTTCGTTCTGATCACTTCGACCGCCAGCGTCGCGCCGTTTGTACAGGCTCCGGCTGACGCGGTGGTCACCGAAGTGAGCGGCCTGAAGCTGCAGATCGTCAAATCGGCCTTCCCGAAATGCGCCCGTTGCTGGCACTGCCGTGAAGACGTCGGCGTGAACCCGGAGCATCCGGAGATCTGCGGTCGTTGCGTCGACAACATCAGCGGCGCAGGCGAGGTTCGTCACTATGCCTGATTCCCTTGGCCGTTTCGGACGGTTGAGCTGGCTCTGGTTGAGTTTGCTGGTTCTGGTCATCGACCAGGCCAGCAAGTTCTACTTCGAAGGCAAGCTCGAAATGTTCCAGCAGATCGTGATCATTCCCGATTACTTCAGCTGGACCCTGGCCTACAACACCGGCGCTGCGTTCAGCTTCCTGGCTGACAGCTCCGGCTGGCAGCGCTGGTTGTTCGCCCTGATCGCGATTGTGGTCAGTGCGGTGCTGGTGGTCTGGCTCAAACGTCTTGGCCGTAACGAAACCTGGCTGGCCATCGCTTTGGCGCTGGTGCTGGGCGGGGCGCTGGGCAATCTGTATGACCGCATTGCCCTGGGCCATGTGATCGATTTCATTCTGGTGCACTGGCAGAATCGCTGGTACTTCCCGGCGTTCAACTTCGCCGACAGCGCCATCACCGTGGGTGCGGTGATGCTGGCACTGGATATGTTCAAAAGTAAAAAGACCGGAGAAGCCGTTCATGACTGAACAGGTATTGGCTGAGCAACGCATCGGCCAGAACACGGAAGTCACTTTGCACTTTGCATTGCGCCTGGAGAACGGCGACACCGTCGACAGTACGTTCGACAAGGCCCCGGCGACCTTCAAGGTCGGCGACGGCAACCTGCTGCCGGGTTTCGAAGCGGCGCTGTTCGGTTTCAAGGCCGGTGACAAGCGTACGCTGACCGTCGAGCCGGAAAACGCCTTCGGCCAGCCGAACCCGCAGAACGTGCAGGTTATTCCGCGTTCGCAGTTTGCCGACATGGAACTGTCGCCGGGTTTGCTGGTGATCTTCAACGATGCGGCCAATACTGAGCTGCCGGGCGTGGTGAAAGAATTCGATGACGCGCAAGTGACCGTCGACTTCAACCACCCGCTGGCGGGGAAGACGCTGACCTTTGACGTCGAGATCATCAACGTCAAAGCGCTGTAAGCAACAACGCATAGCCACTGTGGAAGTGGACTTGTTGTGGTGAGGGGATTCATCCTCGATGGGGGGCGAAGCTTCCCAAAACCAGGCACCGAGATCTTTAACGGGAAAGCGCTGTCGGGTTTTACGATTGCTTCGTAATCGATCGGGGATAAATCCCCTCGCCACAACAAGCCCGCTCCCACAGGGACTGCAATGATCTATTTTCTTGCGCGCAAGACACGAGGCACAGCATGCAAATCAAACTCGCCAACCCCCGTGGCTTCTGCGCCGGCGTGGACCGGGCGATCGAAATCGTCAACCGCGCCCTGGAAGTTTTCGGGCCGCCGATCTACGTGCGTCATGAAGTGGTGCACAACAAGTTCGTCGTCGAAGACCTGCGCAGTCGTGGCGCGGTTTTCGTCGAAGAACTGGATCAGGTGCCGGACGATGTCATCGTGATTTTCAGTGCTCACGGCGTATCGCAAGCCGTGCGCACCGAGGCCGCCGGCCGTGGCCTGAAGGTGTTTGACGCCACTTGCCCACTGGTGACCAAGGTGCATATCGAAGTGGCGAAATACAGCCGCGACGGGCGTGAATGCATCCTGATCGGCCACGCCGGTCACCCGGAAGTCGAAGGCACCATGGGTCAGTACGACGCCAGCAACGGTGGCGCGATCTATCTCGTCGAAGACGAAAAAGACGTCGCCGAACTGCAAGTGCATAACCCGGAAAAGCTGGCCTTTGTCACCCAGACCACCCTGTCGATGGATGACACCAGCCGGGTCATCGATGCGTTGCGCACGCGCTTCCCGGCTATCGGCGGCCCACGCAAGGACGACATTTGCTACGCCACGCAAAACCGTCAGGACGCGGTCAAGCAACTGGCCGACGAATGCGACGTGGTGCTGGTGGTCGGCAGCCCGAACAGTTCCAACTCCAACCGCTTGCGTGAGCTCGCTGAACGCATGGCCACACCGGCCTACCTGATCGACGGCGCCGAAGACCTGCAAAAGAGCTGGTTCGATGGCGTCGAGCGCATCGGCATCACCGCCGGTGCCTCTGCTCCGGAAGTCCTGGTGCGTGGTGTGATTCAGCAGTTGCAGGCCTGGGGCGCTACCGGTGCCGATGAGCTGGCCGGTCGCGAAGAGAACATCACGTTCTCGATGCCTAAAGAGCTGCGCGTCCGTTCGATCTGACGTTTTTGGTTTTCTGACACAGCGCCTGTTCAGTCTTGTCACTGCCCAGGCGCACCCGACCGGTCGCCGCCAGTACGATCTGATGCTGGCTGACCGGCTCGCGAATCGAACAGACATGTAAAGTCCCTGCCTGAAAGGCCCGCCCGGGCATCAGCGGTTGGCCCAGATTGCTGAACCGCACATAACGACTCACCGACCAGTTGCCGACAATGGGCACCTTCGCGTCAATCGCACGCTCTACCAGCAGCGGATTGCTGCTGTCTCCCGGCCCCTTGCCGCTGATATCCAGCACGATCCGCCAGCCCTGACCCCAGTCGCCGTTGATGGCATGAATCACCACACTCTGATTGTGGGTGAGCGCCAGCGTTCGGGCATGGCGAATACCGTAGAGCAGGGATTGCGCGGCCTCATCCCGATGGTTCGACTCCGTGAGTGTGGCAAACGCCGGACTGACCAGCAGCAGAACAATTGCGCCAATCGCCAGTCCCATAAGCAGTTCGATCAGGCTGAATCCCTGTTGCGACATGAAAACTCCCTCCATGGAGTGCGGTGGTTGACGCGATCCGTGCGCCGGGCAGGGCAAATCAACCGACACAGGTCGGTTGAATGTTCTAGCGTGTAGAAGCAGGTATAGCCGACGGCAACGGAGGGCACCGATGGATCATCGTACAAAAGGTTTCACGCTGATCGAGTTGCTGGTCGCGATTGCCATCTTCGTGATCATGATCACTCTGGCGGTGCCGGCATTTACCCGCTCGATACAAGGCAGCAAAGCCGATACGGAAATGGGCGACCTGCAGCGGGCAATCAATTTCGCAAGACTTGAGGCCATTGATCGAGGCGTGACCACCCGCCTGCGGCCAACCGCCGGGGGCAGCGTCTGGACCGGCGAATTGTCGGTCTACGACAGTACTGGCACTCCGGCCAATGTGTTGCGGGTTGTTCCGGCAATGAGCAGTGGTGCGACTCTGACGCTAACCTCTGGAGTGACCGCGCTGGATTTCAACAATCTGGGAGGTCTGGCGGCGCCGTCCACGGCGGTGGCCATCAGTTACACGTTGGGCACGCAAAGCAGGACGCTGAACGTGTGTTTGAACGGACGAATTCAACTGGGTGGAAGTTGCGGATGAGGGCAGGGAGCAAGGGCGTACAGCAAGGCATGACGCTGATTGAAGTGTTGGTCGCGTTGCTGATTCTGACGGTCGGACTGCTGGGGGCGGCGGCGGTGCAATTGAATGCACTGAAGTACACCGACAGTTCACGCATGACCAGTCAGGCCAGTTTCATCGCCTACGACATGATGGACCGCATCCGCGCCAACTCCGGCGCCGATTACACGGTCACGCCACCGACCTCCGGTAACCTCGGCGTGACACGTGATCAGGATCTCTACGACTTCACCACCAACATCGTCAATTTCGGCGGGCCGACGGCCACCGGCAGCATCACTCTCAACCAACGGGTCTACACGATCACCATCACCTGGAGTGACGCCCGGGCAGCGAATACCGCCAGTGCCCAGCGCAGTTTTGTGCTGAGCAGCCGCGCTGCGGTGGATCCGGTGGCCACACCATGAAGCGCCAAAACCAGGGTTTCGGTCTGATTGAATTGCTGATCGCTCTGGCACTGGGGCTGATCGTGGTATTGGGCGTGGTGCAGACGTTCATCGCGGCAAAAAACACTTATGTCAGTCAGAACAGCGCCGCCGCCATGCAGGAGGACGCACGTTTTGTGTTGAGCAAGATGATTCAGGAAATACGCATGGTGGGCATGTTCGGATGCCTAGGCACTATCACCGACTCGAGCACGGCCGGGGATTTCAATGCGGCGCAGATCACACCGATCAGTTGGGACAATGCCAATCTCAAACTGACCCTGGTGACCTCGGATGTCGGCAGTGGCGGTGGCACGCCTACCTGGACGGTGCTGTCCGATTGCCGTAACAGCGCGACGGCCTATACCGGCTTGCGGAGTCCGGCGACCGGGCAGATCGCTTTCCCGATCCGGCGTCTGATCTACAACTTCAGTAACAACCAGATCCTGATGGGTACCGGCAGCGGTACGCCAACCCAGCAGGTGCTGGTCAACAACGTCAGTGCGTTCAACGTGACGTTTGGTCTGGCCAGTTCTGCGACGGATGTCGCGGCATCGACTTACAGCGCCAATCCCAGCGATCCGGCACGTATTCGCAGTGTGCGTCTGAGCCTGACCCTCACCGATCCGAATAACCGGGTGAGCAATCAAACCTTCAACGTGGTTGCCGCCTTGCGCAACCGCTTGCAATGAGGGCCTGAGCGATGATGATTTCTTTGCATCAGCGTCAGGCACAGCGCGGCATGGTGCTTCTGGTCAGTCTGGTGTTTCTGCTGCTGCTGACGCTGATCGGGCTGTCGTCGATGCAGAGTGCCAACCTGCAGGAAAAAATGGCCGGTAGCGTGAGCCTGCGCAATCAGTCGTTCCAGACCGCCGAAGCAGCGTTGCGCGTGGGCGAGAGCGCAGTGCAACTGGACAGTTATTCGTTGGCGGTGTGCAGCGGCACGACGCAATGTGCGCCGCCGGCAGAGTCATCAGTGGTCAGTGCGGCGGGGCTCAATTCGACCTCGGGGGTGACCTGGATCGCAGCGGGCAATGGCTTTTATGGTGTGCAGAACATCGGGACGACACTCACCGCCGTCAATGTACCGAGCAACACTTCGGCAACGCTGTATCGGGTGACCGCTGTCGGCATTGCCGGCACTTCGCGTAGCGTGGTGGAGAGTGTCTATGCGAAGTATTGAACGCTGCGGATCGCTGCTGATTGGCATACTGATGAGTTTGTATCTGGCCGCACCGGCCTGGGCGTTCACGCCGTCCGACTCGCCACTGCTGAGTGCGGCGGCGGTGCCACCCAACGTCATGCTGCTGATCGACGACTCGGGGAGTATGAACAGCATCATTTACGCGGCGGGGTTCGATCCGACTGTCGATCGCACACCGGCCCGGCAATGTAACGCGTTGCTCGGCTTGTGCCTGAGTTCGACGGCGATCACCGGTGATCCGATATTTCTATCGAGCTTGCCGACTTCGGGGTGTTCCGGCGGGGCATACGCGTTCTACAACAACAGCCTGGCGCCGCTATGCCTGAAACTGCCGGATCCTGTGGGCAGCGGCAACACCCGCTATTCAGGGGATTACATTTCTTACGTGGTCGGGCTGGCCATCAATAACGGCATCCGGGATTTCACCAACGGGGCAATCCCCAACGACTACCGCATTAACGTTGCGCGCAACGTTTCCACGGCGCTGGTTACCAGTAACCGGACCCTGCGCATGGGCCTGTCGACGTTCAATCCGGCCACCAGCAACAACTCCGGCAATGGTGGCTACATTGCCCGTTCCATCGCCGATCTGTCGCCAGTATCCGGCAGCGTCACCCAGGCCCAGGCGGACACCAACTACAACGCGCTCATTTCAGCGATCAATAACTTGAGTGCCGTGGCCAACACGCCATTGGCCGAAACCTATTACGAAATCACCCGCTACATGCGCGGCATGGCGCCGTATTACAACTCCACGCCAGCCACCTATACCAGCCCGATTCAGTACCGCTGCCAGAGAAACTATGGCGTGGTGATCACCGACGGTTTGCCGACCTACGACCGTACGTTCCCGACCAACGACCCCTTAGGCGGCAGCCGCTTGCCCAACTGGGATGGCGTCAACAATGACGGCAATAACCTCAATGGCGATAACGAAGGCGACACGCTGTATCTGGATGACATCGCCAAATTCGCCTTCGATATCGACATGCGCTCGACCGGCACCGACGCGGCAGGCAAGAGCTGGAACGCGGTGGATTTTCCCAAGCAGAACATGAACACCTACACCGTGGGTTTCACCGCTGATAACGACATGCTCTCGGATGCGGCGAGTTACGGGCAGGGCCGCTACTATCAGGCGACCGACAGCACCGGTCTCAATGCCGCACTGTCGTCGGCACTCAGCGACATCACCTCCAAGGCCGGTTCCGGGGGCAGTGGTGTCACCAGCGGCACCACACTGGCCAGCGGCACCAGTTATTTCCAGACCAGTTACGACCCCAAGGACTGGCGTGGCACGATCAAGTCCTTCGGCTTTAACTCGGCGGGCGCAGTCAATACATCTGCGACCCTCTGGACCACCGACACCACCATCGTTCCGAGCGCTACCGCGCCGGCTTACCAGTCGTGGAATACCACCAGCAACGTGGCGGTGACGCTGGCTTACGGCAATTTTTCCGCGACACAACAGACCACGCTGGGCCAAGGTCTGCCCACCGGCATCACCGGCAATGATCTGGTGGAATGGAGCAAAGGCACCAACAAGACCGGGCTCAAGGTGCGCAGTGTGTTGCTGGGCGACATCATCAACTCGCCACTGGTGCTGGCTTCACCTACGGATAAAACCGCCTCCGACCTGTCTGGCGATACCACTTACACCAGTTACCTGACCACTAAGGCGGCGAACATGAGTGCCAGTCTGGTGGTGAACGCCAACGACGGTTTCGTCAACGTGATCAACTCGGCCAACGGCACCCGGCGTTACGCCTACATGCCGTCCAGCGTGTTGCCGTCTCTGCGCCTGATTGCCGATCCGACCTACATCAACGGCGTCAGCCACAAGTTTCTGGTGGACGGTCAGGTTGGCGTGTTTGACGCGCAACTCAACAGTGCCTGGAAAACCCTCGCCATCGGCGGCACCGGTGCTGGCGGCAAGACATTCTATGCATTGCAACTGTTCGACGCTTCGGCGGGCAACGTTCTTCGCGCACTTTGGGAAGTCAGTGCACCGGCCACCGCCAGCACCGCCAACGCTTTTAATGATCTGGGTTACGCCTATGCGCGGCCGGAAGTGGCACGCTTGGCCGATGGGCGTTGGGCAGCCTTTATCGCCAACGGTTACGGCAGCAACTCGGGCGTGGCGGCGCTGTATGTGCTGGATGTGCGGGATGGGTCACTGATCAAGAAAATCGTCATCGACAGTACGGAAACCACCAACGGCCTGTCCTCGGTGAAGCTCAAGGTCAATTCGCAGAATGTCGTGCAGGCTGCCTATGGCGGTGACTTGAAAGGGCGACTGTGGAAGTTCGACCTGAGCGCGACATCGACCGACAGTTGGGGCGTGGCGTTTTCCGGCAAGCCGTTATTCACAACGGCGGGTGGGGCGACTCAGCCAATTACTGCGCAACCGTTGCTGGCTGACAATTCTCTGGGCGGCAAACAGATTTTCGTCGGCACCGGCAAGTTCAACGAAACCGCCGACAAGACCAACAAGGATTTGCAGGCGTTCTACTCGGTGTGGGATGCCGATGGTGGCTCGGGGCAGCTCACCGTCAGCAGTTTGCAGGCACAGGCAGTGACGGGCGTGTTCTCTGGCAGTACCGGGCAATTCATCACCACGACCCAGAACGACACGACGTACCCGGGCGAGAAGGGTTGGTACCTGCCGTTGGTGTATAACAACGCGCTGACTGGCGAGCGGGTAATCAATCAGGCCAGTCTGGTGCTTGGGCGGATCATCTTCACCACGGCGAGCGTCGACACCACCGACCCCTGTTCCAGCTTCGGCACTGGCAAACTGGTCGAACTCGATGCGTTCAGCGGTAAGATGCTCAACTACGCGGTGCTCGATACCAACAACGATGGTGTGGTCGACAGCAATGACACGATTTCCAGTGGCGTGATATTCACCGGCGGCATTCCGACCCTGAACGCCATCGTCAACGGCGCAACGCGCAAGATTGTGAACGACTCCAGTGGCGGCATTACCACCCTGGTGGAAAAATCCGGCGGCGGCAGCCGTCGTATCATGTGGCGACAAATACAGTAAGCGAGAGTTTGAGGCATGCGCAGATCCAACCGAGGCTTTACCCTGATCGAAATCATGATTGTGATTGCGATCATCGGGATCATGCTCACCATCGGCATTCCAAGCTACACCGAATACGTGAAGAAGGGCCGTCGCGCCGAAGTGGTATCGCTGCTGTCGGAACAGGCGCAGAGCCTCGAACGTTTCTACACCAAGAACAATATCTACACCGGCATCACCGGTCTGAGTGCAGGCAACGATTTTTATACGATCACGCCGACCATCACCGACCAGACCTTCCTGCTGACTGCTACCCGCAAGACGGGCACGGCCATGGCGACTGACAAGTGCGGGGATTTCACCCTGACCAACACGGGTGTCAGAAGCATGAACAACGCGACTACCGGGCTGACCACCAAGGATTGCTGGGGCCGCTGAGGCGCTTTCTTTCGGGCGCCTTTTGCGCCCACTGTCTTTTTTACGGTTGGATCAAACATGACCAGGCAACAGCAAGTGGTGATTGTCGGTGGCGGGGTGATTGGCCTGCTGACCGCCTACAATCTTGCTTCCGAAGTGCGCAGCGTGGTGCTGCTGGATCGTTCGAGCGTCGGCCAGGAATCGTCCTGGGCCGGTGGCGGCATCGTTTCTCCGCTGTATCCGTGGCGCTACAGCCCGGCAGTCACCGCGCTGGCGCATTGGTCGCAGGATTTTTATCCACAGCTCGGCGAGCGCCTGTTGGCTGATACCGGGGTTGATCCTGAGGTTCACACCACCGGCCTGTATTGGCTGGATCTGGATGACGAAGCTGAAGCCCTGGCCTGGGCCGAGCGCGAAAATCGCCCGTTGCGGGCTGTGGATATCTCGGCGGCGCACGACGCAGTTCCAGTGCTTGGCAGTGGATTTTCGAGAGCGATCTACATGGCCGATGTGGCCAATGTCAGAAACCCGCGTTTGGTCAAATCACTGAAAGCCGCGCTGTTGGCGCTGCCGAACGTGACCATTCACGAGCAGTGCGAAGTCAGCGGGTTTGTTCGCGAGGATGAGCGGGTGGTTGGCGTACAGACGTCCACGGGCGTGATCTCTGGCGATGAGGTGGTGCTGACCGCGGGTGCGTGGAGCGGCGATCTGCTCAAGACGTTGAACCTGTCGTTGCCGGTCGAACCGGTCAAGGGCCAGATGATCCTTTACAAATGTGCGGCGGATTTCCTGCCGAGCATGGTGCTGGCCAAGGGGCGTTATGCGATTCCGCGTCGTGATGGTCACATCCTGATCGGCAGTACGCTGGAGCACGAAGGCTACGACAAGACGCCGACCGATGTGGCGCTGCAAAGCCTCAAGGCTTCGGCCGAGGAGCTGATACCTGCTTTGGCGGATGCCGAAGTGGTCGGGCATTGGGCTGGATTGCGGCCAGGATCACCCGAAGGGATTCCGTACATTGGCCGTGTGCCGGGGCATGAGGGCTTGTGGCTGAACTGCGGTCATTACCGCAACGGCTTGGTGCTGGCGCCGGCGTCGTGTCAGTTGTTTGCCGATGTGATGCTGGGGCGCACGCCGATTATTGATCCGGCGCCGTATGCGCCGACCGGGCGCATCTAGTCTGATGTTTATGGGTTTCTGTAAGGCCGCCATCGCGGGCAAGCCCGCGATGAGGTCTTCAGTCCAGACCGAGTTTTTTCAGGCGATAACGCATCGACCTGAACGACAGGCTCAACCGCTGCGCAGCCGCCGTCCGGTTCCAGCGGGTTTCCTCCAGTGCCTGCAAGATCAGTTTGCGTTCGACGTTCTCCAGATAATCTTCCAGATTGTCGATCTGCGTCAGATCGGCAATCGCGCCATCCGCCGTGCAGTTACCCTCGCTCAATCGTAGATCTTCAGTCTCGATCACGCGGTTCTCGCACAAGGTATGTGCCCGTTCGAGGACGTTTTCCAGTTCCCGTACATTGCCCGGAAAGCGATAACTCTTCAGTGCCTCCAGGGCCTGCGGATGCAGGCGTGCCGCCGGTTGACCGGTATCCTTGGCCAAGCGCTTGAGCATGTGCGCCGCTAGCACTTCAATGTCATCGCGGCGTTCGCGCAGGGACGGCACACGCAGTTCGATCACGTTGAGACGGTAATAGAGGTCCTGGCGAAAGCGCTCGGCGGTGACCTCCGCATCGAGGTCCTTGTGGGTTGCACAGAGAATCCGCACATCAACCACGGTTTCCTGCTGACCGCCCACGCTGCGCACGGCTTTCTCCTGAATTGCTCGCAGCAGTTTCACCTGCATCGACAGTGGCAAGTCCGCCACCTCATCAAGAAATAGCGTGCCGCCCTGCGCGGCTTGAAACAGCCCCGGTTTGTCCTCGACAGCCCCGGTGAAGCTGCCTTTGCGATGGCCGAAAAACTCGCTTTCCATCAGCTCCGACGGAATCGCCCCGCAGTTCACCGGCACAAATGGCTGACCGGCACGCGGGCCTTGTTCGTGGATCAGTCGCGCCACCAACTCTTTGCCACTGCCGGATTCGCCGCTGATGTACACCGGTGCCTGGCTGCGAGCGAGCTTGTCGATTTGCTTGCGCAGATTACGCATTGGCAATGAATCACCCAGCAGCCGTCGATCAATCGTGGTCGAAACGCCTCCCTCCGCCGGCATGCGCAGGGCCGTTGCGACCAGTTCGCGCAGCCGGGTCAGGTCCACCGGTTTGGTGAGGAAGTCGAACGCCCCGGCCTTTAACGCGTTGATTGCCGTTTCGAGGCTGCCATAGGCGGTGATCATCGCCACCGGCAATTGTGGATAACGTTGCTGGATGTGCTGTACCAACTCCAGACCCGTGCCGTCGGGCAGGCGCATGTCGGTCAGGCACAGGTCGAACGTTTCGCGGTGCAACAGCGCCTGGGCTTCCGTCAGATTGCGTGCGCTGAAGGTGTCGAGTTTCATCCGTCCCAGGGTGATTTCCAGGAGTTCGCGGATATCCGGTTCGTCGTCGACGATGAGGATTTTTTGCCGTGGGCTCGTGTTCAACTTTGTTTCCGTCCGTGAGCAAAGGTGATGCGAAAGCAGCCGCCGCCTTGGCGTGGTTTGAAGTCTAGGCGCGCCTGGTTGCTTTCGCACAGCTCACGGGACAGATAAAGCCCAAGGCCGGTGCCCTGGCTGCTGGTGGTGAAGAACGGTTCGAATAGATGGGCCTGTTCATCAAGCGCCACGCCAGGGCCGTTGTCCTGCACTTCGAGCACCGCCAACTGGCTGTCGGGGTCAATGAACAAGGCCAGCCAGACTTCGGCTTGCTCGTGCAGAAGTCCGCTGTGACGCCAGCCATTACGTAACAGATTGTCGAGAATTTGTGTGAGCTGATTCGGGTCCATCAGGGTGGTGAAGTCGCCCGAGTGGATCCGCAAATGAATCTGCTGGCGCTCGGTGGCCTGTTCGCGGCTTTCGGCGACGAAGTTTTCCAGCCATGGTTTGAGATCCAGGCGTTGCGGTGCGCTCTGCTGGCGACGAGACAGTTGCAGGACGTTTTCGATGACTCGATTCATGCGTTTGGAGTGATCTTGAATAATCTGCGTCAGACGCCGATCTGCGCCATCGAGTTCCTCGGATTCGCCCAGCAACTGCGCGGCGTGACTGATGGCGCCCAGTGGATTGCGAATTTCGTGAGAGATACCGGCGGTCAAACGCCCCAGCGCAGCGAGTTTCAGTTGCTGGGCCTGTTGGGCGATTTGCGCGAGGTCTTCGAGAAACACCAGGGTTTGCTGGTTGGGGCTCTGTTCGAGGGCGATAAAGCTCGGCTGCAGTTCCAGGCCGTTACCGGGGATTTTCAGGCTTTGCGGACGCAGGGTCGGGTTGTTCATCCACAGTTGCAGGCGATCGACCAGCGCGGTGGAGTAATCGTCGATCAAATGGCCTTGAAGATGCGACTGCGCGAGCAAGGTCTGCGCGCTCTGGTTGGCCAGTTGCACCCGACGTTGCGCGTCGAGTACCAGAATCCCGGTGCGCATGCGTTGCAGGATCAGCGCGTTGAGGGCTTCCAGTCCGACCACTTCACTGGCTTTCTGCTCGGCCAGGGTTTCACTGACTTCCAGTCGCCGGATCAGCCCCTGCACCAGCAACGACGCGGCAAAACACAATGCGCCAAGGGTGCCGGCCTGCAAATATTCATTGGCGCTCAGGGGATGGCTGAAACTCAGCAGAAAGCTCAAGGCGACAATGCCGAGGGCGCCAATGGCCGCGATCAGCAGGCCGATGCGTCGGCGCAGCAGGGTGTTGCTGATCGCCACCGAGACCACCAGCAAATTGCCGAGGGCACTCGCCACGCCACCCGCCGCATAGAACAGGCCACACAACAGCAGCACATCCACCAGCGCCAGACTGAATAGCTGGGCCGGGCGCCGGGTGTTCTCAAGGAACACCACCAGCAGGATGTTCAGCACCAGATACAGCCAACTGCCGCCGCGCAGCAGATCGTCGTTGGCCGACGTCAGCAGGCGATTGTCCATATTGCTGGAGATCAGCAGCACCAGCGTGATGCCGACACTCAAACGGTAAAGATGATAAAGGCGCAGCAGACGCTGAGCCTGTTTCTGATCGGCGTTGGCGACCTCAGCGATCACTGGCACCCGGGCCTTGCTCGAGGTGAGCCTGGCTGCAATACCACTGTTGTTGAAGGCTCAGCGCACGATCACGGGGCAGGTGTACGCCACAATGGGCGCAGCGCACCATCGGCGAAGCGTCTTGCTGGCGAGGGGAGGGCGCGGACGATGCAGGGGCCTTGAATTTGCGCCACAGCCATACCGCAGCAAAAATCAGGGCGATCCAGAATAATAAACGAAGCATGATGAGCAGCTTTTCGATTGATGATCCGGCAGTTTAGCCAAGGACCTGACCAGCGCACAGCGGATTAAAGCGCGGAAATGAAAAAGGGAGATCCGCAGATCTCCCTTTTCCGTACATCCGGTGTGATCAGTCGAACACGCCGAAAGTCATGTAGCTGAACCACGAGCGGTCGGTGTTGCTCGATTCCGGCTCCGGCTCTTCGATCACGTCGCCGTTCTCGTCTTTAGGCTTGAGCTCGTTCGGGATCGCATCTTTCGCGTCCTGGAACTGCTTCTGCACGTCCTGGTTGGCGCGGGTTTCGCCCGGCGGCAGCGGTGGACGCGACTCGATCAGACCCAAAGTCGCCTTGCTCAGGAACGAACGGTTGTCGGCCTCGGCAACCCGTGGCACGAACTGGCCGTCTTGCAGGCTCGGGTGGTTCGGGTAGTTGAGCTTCAGGGTTTCCAGGCTGGTGGCCGCCAGATCGTCCAGGTGCAGACGCTGGTAGGCTTCAGTCATGACCGCCAGGCCGTCGCCGACCGATGGGGTTTCCTGGAAGTTTTCCACTACGTAACGGCCACGGTTGGCGGCGGCGACGTAAGCCTGACGGGTCAGGTAGTAGTCGGCCACGTGGATCTCGTAGGCCGCCAGCAGGTTGCGCAGGTAAATCATGCGCTGCTTGGCGTCCGGCGCGTAGCGGCTGTTCGGGTAACGACTGGTCAGCTGGGCGAACTCGTTGTAGGAGTCGCGCGCGGCGCCCGGGTCACGCTTGGTCATGTCCAGCGGCAGGAAGCGCGCCAGCAGGCCGACGTCCTGGTCGAAAGAAGTCAGACCTTTGAGATAGTACGCGTAATCCACGTTCGGGTGCTGCGGATGCAAACGAATGAAACGCTCGGCGGCGGACTTTGCAGCTTCCGGCTCGGCGTTCTTGTAGTTGGCGTAGATCAGTTCCAGCTGCGCCTGATCGGCGTAGCGACCGAACGGATAACGCGACTCCAGAGCCTTCAGCTTGGCTGTGGCGCTGGTGTAGCTGTTGTTGTCCAGGTCAGTCTGAGCCTGCTGATACAGCTCGGCTTCGCTGAGGTTTTCGTCTACGACTTCCTTCGATGAGCAAGCAGCGGTCAATGCGAGGATGGCGATCAGCAGCAGGTGTTTCACTTGCATGGCGGCTTGCGTCCCTATGACGGCCGCTGTCTTGGGCGGGGCCGTCCTGTTATGATGAGCGCCCCGTTGAAAAGCCTCGGGGCAAAAGACGCCGTATTTAACCACAAGCGCGCAGCCGAAACCAAAAGCTGTGCCGACGCACAGTCAGAGCATGTCCGATAAAATTGAACTTCGCGCAGAGGTGCCGTCCGAATTGGGCGGCCAACGCCTCGATCAAGTCGCTGCCCAACTCTTCGCTGAGCACTCTCGCTCGCGCCTTTCCGCCTGGATCAAAGAAGGTCGCCTGACTGTGGACGGGGCGGTCATCCGCCCTCGCGACATCGTGCATGGCGGTGCCATCCTTGAGCTGACTGCCGAGCAGGAAGCCCAGGGCGAGTGGATCGCCCAGGACATCGAGCTCGACATCGTCTATGAAGATGACGACATCCTGGTAATCAACAAGCCTGCGGGCCTGGTGGTGCACCCGGCTGCCGGTCACGCCGATGGCACCTTGCTCAACGCCTTGCTGCACCATGTGCCGGACATCATCAATGTCCCGCGCGCCGGTATCGTGCATCGTCTGGACAAGGACACCACCGGTCTGATGGTGGTGGCCAAGACCATTCAGGCACAGACAAAACTGGTTGCGCAGTTGCAGAGCCGCAGTGTCAGCCGGATCTACGAATGCATCGTGATTGGCGTAGTGACTGCCGGCGGCAAGATCAACGCGCCGATCGGTCGTCACGGCCAGCAGCGCCAGCGCATGGCGGTGATGGAGGGCGGCAAGCCTGCCGTCAGCCACTACCGCGTGCTGGAGCGTTTCCGTTCCCACACCCACGTACGGGTGAAGCTGGAAACCGGCCGAACTCACCAGATCCGCGTACACATGGCGCACATCAACTTCCCGTTGGTGGGCGACCCGGCGTACGGCGGTCGTTTCCGCATTCCGCCGGCGGCGAACCTGAACATGGTCGAAACCCTCAAGAACTTCCCGCGGCAGGCTCTGCACGCGCGGTTCCTTGAACTCGATCACCCGACGAGCGGTCAGCGCATGAGCTGGGAATCGCCGTTGCCGGAAGACTTCGTCTGGCTGTTGACCCTGCTCAAGCAGGATCGCGAGGCTTTCGTCGGATGAACTGGCTGACGCCGGACTGGCCCGCGCCGGCCAGCGTCAGGGCCTGTGTCACCACCCGCGAGGGCGGTGTCAGCGAGGCGCCGTTCGACAGTCTCAATCTGGGCGATCATGTTGATGACCGCCCGCAGGACGTTGCCGAGAACCGTCGGCGTCTGACTGAGCACTTCTCTATAAAGCCTGCCTGGTTGCAGCAAGTGCACGGAATCACCGTGGCCCATGCTGATCCAGGCGTGGTGGCGACCGCCGACGCCAGTTGGACGGCCACCCCCGGAATTGCCTGTGCGGCGATGACGGCTGATTGCTTGCCGGCATTGTTCTGCGACCGCGCGGGTACTCGCGTAGCCGCTGCGCACGCCGGTTGGCGTGGTCTGGCGGCGGGCGTGCTGGAAGCGACGCTCGACACGTTGGATGTACCGGCAGAAGACGTACTGGTCTGGCTCGGTCCGGCCATCGGTCCGCAAGCATTTGAAGTTGGCCCGGAAGTTCTGGAGGTCTTCATCAATCAATTGCCTGAAGCAGCCGATGCCTTTGTACCGAGCAGCAATGCCGGCAAGTTCATGGCTGACATCTATATGCTGGCGCGCCTGCGTCTGGCTGAGCGAGGTGTCACTGCGGTTTATGGCGGCGGTTTCTGCACCGTGAACGATCCGCGCTTCTTTTCTTACCGCCGTGCGTCGCGCACCGGTCGCTTTGCCTCCCTCGTTTGGCTCACCCGCTAGACTTGCCTGACCTGAATCAACTCTCTGACGCTTGAATCTCCCAGAATCGACCGCATCTACAGTGGTATCTGGCAGGTTTCTTTATTCAGGATGGTTTCTTAGGTCCGGCCTGCTCAAAAGGAAGGTGACCCATGCGTATAGACCGTTTAACCAGCAAATTACAGTTGGCGTTATCCGACGCCCAATCCCTGGCCGTTGGCCACGATCATCCGGCCATCGAGCCAGCGCATTTGATGCAAGCCATGCTTGAACAGCAGGGTGGTTCGATCAAACCTCTGCTGATGCAGGTGGGCTTCGACGTCAACAGCTTGCGCAAAGAGCTGACCAAAGAGCTCGACCAATTACCGAAAATCCAGAATCCGACCGGCGACGTCAATATGTCGCAGGATCTGGCGCGCCTGCTCAATCAGGCCGATCGCCTGGCCCAGCAGAAGGGCGACCAGTTCATTTCCAGCGAACTGGTGTTGCTCGCCGCGATGGACGAGAACAGCAAGCTCGGCAAGTTGCTGCTCGGCCAGGGCGTGAGCAAGAAAGCCCTGGAAAACGCGATCAACAACCTGCGCGGCGGTGAGGCTGTCAATGACGCCAACCACGAAGAGTCGCGTCAGGCGTTGGACAAGTACACCGTTGACCTGACCAAGCGTGCCGAAGACGGCAAGCTTGACCCGGTGATCGGCCGTGACGACGAAATTCGTCGCACCATTCAGGTTCTGCAACGCCGCACCAAAAACAACCCGGTGCTGATCGGTGAGCCTGGTGTGGGTAAAACCGCCATCGCCGAAGGTCTGGCCCAGCGCATCATCAACGGCGAAGTGCCGGATGGCCTCAAAGGCAAGCGTCTGCTGTCGCTGGACATGGGCGCGCTGATTGCCGGTGCGAAGTATCGCGGTGAGTTCGAAGAACGCCTGAAATCGCTGCTTAACGAGCTGTCGAAGCAGGAAGGGCAGATCATTCTGTTCATCGACGAACTGCACACCATGGTCGGCGCCGGTAAGGGCGAAGGTTCGATGGACGCCGGCAACATGCTCAAGCCTGCACTGGCTCGCGGCGAGTTGCATTGCGTCGGCGCGACCACGCTCAACGAGTATCGCCAATATATAGAGAAGGACGCAGCGCTCGAGCGACGCTTCCAGAAAGTTCTGGTGGATGAGCCAAGCGAAGAAGACACCATCGCCATCCTGCGTGGCCTCAAGGAGCGTTACGAGGTTCACCACAAGGTGGCGATCACCGACGGCGCGATCATCGCGGCAGCGAAGCTCAGCCATCGTTACATCACTGATCGGCAACTGCCGGACAAGGCCATCGATCTGATCGACGAAGCCGCGAGCCGTATCCGTATGGAAATCGATTCCAAGCCGGAAGTGCTTGATCGTCTGGAACGTCGCCTGATTCAGCTCAAGGTGGAATCCCAGGCGCTGAAGAAAGAAAGCGACGACGCGGCGAAGAAACGCTTGGAAAAACTTCAGGAAGAAATCGAGCGTCACGAGCGTGAGTACTCGGATCTGGAAGAAATCTGGAACTCGGAAAAGGCCGAGGTGCAGGGTTCTGCGCAGATTCAGCAGAAGATCGAACAGTCGCGTCAGGAACTGGAAGCTGCACGCCGCAAAGGCGACCTGAACCGCATGGCCGAGTTGCAGTACGGGGTGATCCCGGATCTGGAGCGCAGTCTGCAAATGGTCGATCAGCACGGCAAGAGCGAAAACCAGCTGCTGCGCAGCAAGGTGACTGAGGAAGAAATCGCTGAAGTCGTCTCGAAGTGGACCGGCATCCCCGTGTCGAAAATGCTCGAAGGCGAGCGCGACAAGCTGATGAAGATGGAAAGCCTGTTGCACCAACGTGTGATCGGTCAGGACGAAGCCGTGGTGGCGGTGGCCAACGCAGTGCGGCGTTCGCGTGCCGGGTTGTCCGACCCGAATCGCCCGAGCGGCTCGTTCATGTTCCTCGGCCCAACCGGTGTCGGTAAAACCGAGCTGTGCAAGGCGCTGGCCGAATTCCTCTTTGATACCGAAGAGGCGATGGTGCGGATCGACATGTCCGAGTTCATGGAGAAACATTCCGTGGCTCGCTTGATCGGTGCGCCACCGGGATACGTCGGTTACGAAGAGGGTGGTTATCTGACCGAAGCGGTACGCCGCAAGCCTTACTCGGTGATCCTGCTGGACGAAGTCGAGAAGGCGCACCCGGATGTGTTCAACATTCTCCTGCAGGTGCTTGAGGATGGTCGCCTGACTGACAGCCATGGCCGCACGGTGGATTTCCGCAATACCGTGATCGTCATGACCTCTAACCTCGGTTCGGTGCAGATCCAGGAACTGGTCGGTGATCGTGAGGCGCAGCGTGCAGCGGTAATGGATGCGCTGACGTCGCACTTCCGTCCGGAGTTCATCAACCGGGTCGACGAGGTGGTGATCTTCGAGCCACTGGCGCGGGATCAGATCGCGGGCATTACCGAGATCCAGTTGGGTCGTCTGCGTGCGCGTCTGGCCGAGCGTGAATTGAGACTGGAGCTGAGTCCGGAAGCAATGGACAAGCTGATTGCTGTCGGTTACGACCCGGTCTATGGCGCGCGTCCTTTGAAACGTGCGATTCAACGCTGGATCGAAAACCCGCTGGCGCAGTTGATCCTCTCGGGTCACTTCATGCCAGGCGACACGGCGACCGGCACTGTCGAGAACGACGAAATCGTTTTCAACTGAGTCCAGGCGTCAATGAAAATTGGAAGGCCCCACATCGTGGGGCCTTTTTTTTCGTTAGGCTGTTGAACTCAAAGGAAAAGGCTTGTAAAGTGCGCCCCGCAGTCAGTCACCCACAGGGTTTCAGCTCACTGAGCAGAAATCTGAAATAAGTTGCAAATCATTAACTTGAAAGCAATTTAGGGGGTTGACAGAGGTGATCTAGGTTGTAGAATAGCGCGCCTCAGACACACGAACGCAGCGATGCGAACGAAGTCTAAGAGCTGTAAGTTTCACCGTTGTAAATTGAAATATGTAGTTCCGTGATAGCTCAGTCGGTAGAGCAAATGACTGTTAATCATTGGGTCCCAGGTTCGAGTCCTGGTCACGGAGCCAATTTCAAGCCGGGGTATAGCGCAGTCCGGTAGCGCGCCTGCTTTGGGAGCAGGATGTCAGGAGTTCGAATCCCCTTACCCCGACC